>JBJKYR010000045.1:0-5444 GCA_045560945.1 Alphaproteobacteria bacterium
GGTACTTCCATTCCTGTCTCTTCTGCGTGATCTGAATAATTCAAACCTATACAAATAATTTTACCAACACTTTTTTTACAAACACATGGCGCTATACCATCAATATTTTCTACTTTAGGCAAAGAAGAAATATCAGTGTTTATTATTTCACTTAGTTTTTCAACAGTAACATTATCACTATCCCAGTCAGACACTAAACTTGAAGCATCACGAATATTTTCTTCTGTATCTAAAATTCCAGGTTTTACCTCATTACCTATTCTATATCTTAAAGTTTTCATTATAAAGTCCATCCTCCATCTATTAAATTAAGGGTTCCAGTCACAAAATCTGATTCATCGCTAGCTAAATAAACAGCCATTGAAGCTATCTCATTAGGCTGAGCTAATCTACCCATTGCTTGTCTTGAAATAAAATCTTTTCTTGCTTGCTCAGGGTCATCAGCCATTTGAACTCTACCTTCCCAAGACGGAGTCTCTACTGTTCCAGGTAAAATCGCATTACACCTAATACCATCTTTTATATAATCAACAGCAATTGCTTTAACAAAACCATTTAAAGCTGCTTTTGTTGTTGTATAAATAAATCTATTGGGAACGCCCTTAACACTAGAAGCTGCCGAAGATACAATAATAATATTTCCTTTTTTCTGTTTTATCATTTTTGGTAACAAAGAGTGCGACATCAAATAAGCAGAATAAATATTAACATTTATTGATCTTTGGAATTCTTCGGAGTCACAATCTAGAATGGCACCATGATGAACAAAACCTACAGCATGAAAAAGAATATTAATATTATTTATAGATGAACAAAAATTTTCAACATCTAATTTATTAGTAGAGTCTAATTTATATGTTTCAATATTAGAATGATTAGCTTTGATCTCGTTTAATTTTTCTTCATTAATATCAGTAGCAATTACATTAGCACCCTCCTTAGCAAAAGCTATTGCCGTTGACCTACCAATCCCTTGAGCGGCAGCGGTTACAACTATGTTTTTATTCTCTAATCGCATTTAATTTTTTTTCCAATATTCTCCATTAGGGTAAGAGAACTCATTAACAGAATTTTCTTTCATTTCAATAGAGTATCCTAGATCTTTAGGTGGCATATAATTTCCATTATTTATTTTACATGGATATATAAAATGTTCATGAAGGCTATCTTGATATTCAACTACCTTATTGTCTTTTTCGCCATTAATCAGAACAAAATCTATCATGCATAAATGCTGCACATATTCACAGAGGCCAACCCCCCCAGCATGAGGAAAAACAGGAACATCAAATTTATGCGCCATTAATAATACTGTTAATATTTCATTAATACTACCTAAACGACAACTGTCAATTTGACATACATTCATTGCTCCAGACTCTAAGAACTGTTTAAACATAATACGGCCACCACATGCCTCACCAGTAGCAAGTTTTACAGAGCCAACTTCTTTTTTAATTTTTGCAAAACCCATTACATCATCTGGACTAGTAGGCTCTTCAACGAACAATAAGTTGAATTTCTTATAAGCATTAATATGTTCTATTGATTGCTTCACAGTCCATTGTTGATTTGCATCAACCATAATGGAACAATCTGGGCCAATAGTATTTCTAATTAATTCTAATCTTTTAACATCAGCATCTAAATCTAACCCAACTTTTATTTTAAAATGTCTCCATCCTTGAGACATATATTGATTACACAAATTAATTATTTTTTCATCTGAGTAACCAAGCCACCCAGCTGCAGTCGTATAAGATGGATAACCTTCATTAAGGATTTTTTGAATTCTATTTTCTTTAGCATTTTGACTATCTTGTAAAATATTATAGGCTTCATCTTTTGATAATGCATCTTCAATATACTTGAAAGTAAGCCACTCCATAATAGTATCAGGTTTGCTATCAACAACAAACTGCCATAAAGGTTTTTGATTTTTTTTTGCAATAAGATCCCAAAGGCAATTAAATATTGCAGCTACAGCCATATGAACTACTCCCTTTTCAGGACCTAGCCATCTCAGTTGACTATGATCAACACATTGAAACCAAAGTTTGCCTATATCGTTTTCAAGCTCATCAATAGTTTTTCCAATAAACAAAGGAAAAAAGTGTTTAATGCATTCTGCTACAATGTCATTTCCTTTACCAATTGTAAAAGCTATGCCAAATCCTTTTAAATTATTATCTGAGGTAAAGACTGTTACATACGTTGCCGAATAATCAGGGTCTGTGTGAATTGCGTCTGAACCTGTTAGATCTTTTGATGTTGGAAAGCGAACATCATCTACAGTAAATTTAATTATTTTAGTCATCTGTTAATATTTTTTAAATGTTGGATTATAAATAAATTCTCAGTCCAAATCAGTTCCTAAACATGTTTTAGATGGCAAGTACGCTAGGCCATCTTAAACTAGCATTTAACAATTAGTATTAATAAATCAATTATATTCTATAATATTTTTCAGCATTCTTCATTAATAAATCATTAATTTCAGTATGACTAAATTTAGATATAATTTTCATATAAGCTAACCAAAAAGATTGATATGGGGACTTAGAAAAAAATTTATCAACTGGAAAATTACTTGCAAACATACATCTTTTTGTTCCAAAACTATCAATAGCAACTTTAATATAATCACTAATAAAATCAGTACTCCAATTAGTTTTCCATTCTCCAAATCCTGATATTTTTAGAACAACATTATCAAGTTTGCTCATTTCGTTTACTGCTTTTTTCCAGCCATCAAAATCATCAAGTGATTCTTCAGGCCACAAACAATGATTAATAAGAAACTGAACACTTGGAAATTTTTTTATTAAATCAATTGCTTGCTTATATTGCGTATAATAAATTAAGATATCAAAACTTAGGTCAAATTTTTTTAATAAATTAAAATTTTGTAGCCATAGTTCATTAAATAAAAAATCATTTTTTGGATCTTTGCATTTTAAAATTTGACGAATGCCTCTAAAATTTTTAAATTGCTTATGCTCCTCTAAGTCTTTTTCTGCTTTTGAATCTAGTAAATTTACAAAACCAACTATAGCATTTGGAAAACTTAATGGGTGTGAATCTGATATTTTTTGTAACCACTCAGTTTCCTTTATTTTATTTTTTTCACTAATTTCAGCTTGAATATGAACAATTTTTTTAAGAGAAAGACCTTTTGCATCATTCATCAAATTTTCGATTAAATAATTTTGTTTTAAATCATGATTCTCATTATTTTGAATCCAAGGATAATCATTATTTAAGTCCCATAAATGAATATGTGTATCAATGAAATTTATATGATTTAACATTTAGTTTAATTACCTAACTATTTAGACTATTTTATACTATATAATTAAATATTAAGTAATATAGGTATTTTTAAAACTAATGAATATTTTATTAACTGGTGGAGCTGGTTACATTGGCAGTCACGTAGCATTATCATTACTTGATAGTGGAAATGACATAACGATTATTGATAACTTAATAACTGGAAACAAAGAAATATTACCTAAAAATATTAATTTTTATAACTGTAATATTAACAATAAAAAAAAAATTAAAGAAATAATTCAATCTTCTCAATTTGATATTTTAATGCATTTTGCTGGATATATTAAAGTTGAGGAGTCAGTATATCAACCTGAAAAATATTTTGAAAATAATACTAAGAATGCAATTTCTCTTTTTGAAACATGTTTAGAAAATAATTTAAATAATATTATTTTTTCATCTACTGCTGCTATCTATGGCAACCCTAAAAATAACAATCCAATTACTGAAAATGTAATTTTGGAACCTCTGAATCCATATGGTGAGTCAAAAATGAGAACAGAAAAATATCTTTTAGCAAATAAAGATAAATTTAACTCAATCATCTTAAGATATTTCAATGTAGCAGGAGCTGACAGTCAATTAAGAACTGGATTAATAAGTGATGAAGCTACACACTTAATAAAAATTATAAGTGAAGTGGCTGTTGGTAAAAGAAGTAAAATTTTAATTTATGGAAATGATTATCAAACATTAGATGGAACGGCACTTCGTGATTATATACATGTAAGTGATTTAGCAGATATACATGTTGAAGCTGCTAAATATTTGTTAAAAAATAAACAAACCAATGTTTTTAATTGTGGATATGGAAAAGGATATTCTGTTTTGGAAGTAATAAATGAAGCAAATAATATTACTGGCAATAAAATTAAATTTGAATTCTCAAAAAGAAGACGAGGAGATGCTGAAAAGCTTGTTGCTGATGTTAATAAAATAAATAAATACATTAAATGGCAACCAAGATATAATAATCTAAAAAAAATTATAGAATCATCCATAAATTGGGAAAAAAAAATTAATGAAAAAAATTTATAAAAGAGAGTTTAAGAGAAACGATAATAAACATTTGCTATTGTATGGATATAGCAAGCATGTTGAAACATCTGTCCAAGAGCTTGAAAAAATAGATTCACCCACGCCACATATGCGATGGAATCCCGCAAGACAAGAATGGGTAACTTATTCTGAAACCAGAAAAGTAAGAACCTCTTTTCCACCAGAAGAATATTGCCCTTTGTGTCCTGGTGCAGAATTAAATTTTGCAACTGAAATCCCATTTAGTAATTTCGAGGTTGCCATCTTTCCAAATAGATGGGCCAGTTTTAATACTAATGATAATCAAATATCCATTGATGGCTTAAGCGCAAAACCATCAAATGGAGAGTGTGAAGTAGTAGTTTATTCTTCTAAGCACTTAGATACGATCGCTCAGATGCCATTAAGCAGAATTGAGCTACTGTTTAATGCTTGGTCAGATCGTTACATAAATTTATTAGAAAGAAGTGACATACAATATGTAATGCCTTTTGAAAATAGGGGGGTAGAATGTGGAGTTACTCTCCATCATCCACATGGACAAATTTATGCCTATCCTTTTATTCCTCCAGTAATTAAAAAAGAAATAGAAGCATTTAATAAAGAGAATTTTATTAAAAAATTAATGAAAAGTTTAGAAAAAAATTATTTTGTTTACCAAGATGATCATGTCATTGCAGCTGTGCCACCATTTGCAAGATACGCTTATGAGATATGGATAATTCCAAAAAGACAAATATCAGGACCTTGGCAATTTACTGACCAAGAATATAATTCTTTTGCAGTTGCTCTTCAAAAAGTAGTTAAAGGATATGATAGTTTTTTAGGCAGAAGGTGTCCTTATATTATGGGATTACATGCTGCCCCTAAACTAGAAGATAATAATTTTCATTTTCATATAGAGTTTTATCCTCCTTTAAGACATGGTGATAAACCCAAAGTATTAGCAGGCTCAGAGTCAATGGCTGGGGTATTCATTATGGATGTTTTTCCTGAAGAGACTGCAATTGAGCTTAGAAAGTTTATGTCATGAAATCAATTGAAGAAAAAATTAATTTTTTTAAAGAAAA
>JBJKYR010000046.1:0-5327 GCA_045560945.1 Alphaproteobacteria bacterium
ATGATGATAGAGTTATTAGCTGCAGGATTAGTAGGTGACTTATTCAGTTTTGAGGCAAAAGATGAAGATAATAATGATGGTGGACCAGCAAGAGGAGGAGAATTTATTATGGCTTTATCTCCTCAATTAATTGCTGGTGATAACTGGAATGAACATGCTGAAAAATTTTTTGATCAAATGAAATCACTTGAAGGTGTTAGACTCCCAGGAGAAAGAAGGCATAAAAATCGATTAGATAGTGGTCCACGAAATATTAATAAAGAACTCGTTGATAAGATAAAATCTTTATCAGAATAAAAATTTAAATAATTTAACTTTCTAATTTGTTGGCCATGTATCATTTAGTTGATAACCTTCAAGGAAAGGGTCATCATTAGAAATATACATTTCTTGTTCACCAGTTATAAAAGCTGATCCTTTAATTGAAGGAATAATCATTTTTTTGTTTTCCTCGGTATACTCTTTTGCAATATATGATTCAAAAGTAGAGCCAATAATAGATCTTGAGATAAATTTTTCACTTATGTGGATTTCATTTTTTTCATGCATGAGGGCCAACCTAGCAGAGGTACCTGTGCCACATGGGGATCTGTCCAATTTTCCTGGCCTAATACAAACAGTATTCCAACCTTCTTTTTGGTTTAGATTATTTATTTTTATAGGTTCAATAAATTGACAAAAAGAAATAAAATTTAGATCAGGTAAGCTTGGATGTTGAAAACCTAAATGATAATTTGCTTCCTTTACAATTTCTTTTGAAATTTCAACAAATTTTTTGGCATTCTCAGGTTTAATACTTAAATCAAAATCTTGTGCATTACAGATAACAAAACTATCACCTCCAAAAACTGTGCTAACTATTATTTCTCCAAATGAAGATGTTTGAAGTTTCACATCTACTTTATCAACAAATGATGGTAGATTATGAATCTCAACAAAGTTTACTTTTTTATTTTCAACAAATGCTTTTATTGGAATAATGCCACCTGGTGCTTCAAGTAAGAATTCTGTTGTTGGTTCTTTCATATCTATAATTCCTTTTTCAAGCAGAACAGTTGCTACACAAATACTATTTGAACCACTCATTGGAGGATTATCTTCAGGCTCCATTATTATAAAAGCCGCTTTTGCTTTTTCGTTTTTTGGAGGAACTAATAGATTATAATGCTTAAATACCCCTCCTCTAGGCTCATTAAGTAAAAATTTTCTTAGTTTTTTGTCATCAAATAAATATTTTGATTGTTCTAATATAGTATTGCCTTCTAAATTTATTTTTCCAGATACAATGACATCACCTATTTCACCACAACAATGTGCGTTGTAGAGTTTAATTTTTTCCATTAGTTAATTATTAAATCTTCAATAGCTTTCGAGTGATGTGTAATTTGTTCATATCCATCTTCTGTAATAATAAAACTATCACCTACTTGACCTCTAAAATCTTTTGCACTACTCCCACCATCGACTGCAAAAACCATGCCAGGTTTTAGAACTGTTTTATTTCCTACAACAAGTTGAGGCTCTTCTAAAAAACTAAAACCTGTTCCTCTTCCACATCTAAAAGTAGGATATGGGTAGCCTTCAGATTGTATAGTTTCTGCATAAGCTGCATGAACCTCTTCAGCAGTTACACCAGGGCGAAGAACATCTAAAGCAGCTTGTTGTGATTTTACTGCCACTTCGAAAGCTTTTATTTGATTTTTATCTTTTATTTCTTCAACCCAAAAAATACGATCAAAGCCTAATTTAAATCTATGAAAATTAGCAGATCCACAATAACAAACAAATATAGGATCACCTTTCTTTACTAATTTTGTTGAAGCACGATGATGTGTTTTAGGTAAATCCTTTCCTGAGGAAATAGCTGATAAAAAATGTATATTTGGAGACATGTTGATACTTTTTGGATAATGGTCTTGCAGTAACTGAGCTGCTTTTCTTGTCCCCGCTTGAGATTGAGCTATAGCAATTTCAAATTCTGGTACATTGTGTCCAATAACAGATTTTGCTCCTTCCATCATTGCCATTGCTACTTCACCAGTGTGTCTTGCTATTTTTAATTCTTCATCTGATTTAATCATACGAATTTCACTGACAATCGGTGTAATATTCTCAAGAGGTTTGCCATTCATTAATTCATACAAGTAATTATTTACAGTTGCATTTATTTTATATTTTTCACAAAAAACTCTATTATGTTTATTTATTATTTTTGGTAAAAATTCTCTCCACTCCTCACCAATACCATCATTCCATGTTTCTATTTTCCCTACTGGAGTATCATCTGGAACTAAAAGAACATCTAGTAAAGGGGTAATCAAAGTACTTTCACCATCTTTTGAGACAAGAAGGATTGTTGGACGATTAAAATCCATATGAAGAAAGTCATGATATCCAGTAAAATAGTACAAGCTGTCATCATCAGTAATAACAGCTAGATCAATATTACTCTCTTTCATTCGTTCTACTAATTTATTTAAATTATTTTTAAACATTTTAATATTTCCCTTTCAAAAGTTCATAATTTTAATTGTTGTTCTGCTAACTCAACCCAATATGAAGAACCTTTAACTAATAATTCATCATTAAAATCATAGTCCGCTGAGTGCAAAGGTCTGCCATGTGATTCAGAGATACCATTACCCATCAATACAAAACATCCAGGTGTTGATTTTGACATAATAGAAAAATCTTCTGAGAAAGATCGAGGTTCAATATCACTATTACATTTATCTGGACCTAATAAAGAGATTGCAGCTTTTGTTGCTGATTTAGCTTGTTCGGGTTGATTAAAAGTCATGGGACAAGTAGTTTCATATTTAACTTCATAGGAAACACCATGTGCATCACAAATTCCTTTGACTAGTTGGCGCATGCTTTGCTCAATCATTGTATTAGTTTTTTCAGAAAATGCCCTTGCATCTCCTTTTATTAAAGCATTACCAGGGAGTACATTTTTTTTTCCATCAGTAATAAATTCAGTAACAGACACAACACCTGCTTCTACAGGATTTAATTTACGAGAAACAATAGTTTGTAAAGCTATAATTATTTGACTACCAATTGTTATTGTATCTTTACTCATATGGGGCAAAGCTGCATGACCACCCTTACCTTCAATTGAAATTTCAAATAAATTTTCACTAGTGGTAATTCCTCCTTTTCTAGTACCAAATGTTCCAGTTTCCATACCAGGAATGTTATGCATACCGTAAACTTCATCAATTGAAAATTTTGTAAATAAACCTTCCTCAATCATCGTTTTTGCACCAAAAGTATTTTCTTCATCAGGTTGAAAAATAAAATATATAGTGCCATCAAAGTTACCCTGTTCTGCTAAATATTTTGCTGCACCTAATAACATTGTCATATGTCCATCATGGCCACAAGCATGCATTCTATTTTCAATTGTCGATTTATAAGAAAATGTATTTATCTCTTTAATTGGTAAAGCATCCATATCTGCTCTGATACCAATACTTTTATTACTGTTTCCTTTTTTTAAAACTCCTACTACACCAGTTTTAGCAATCCCTTGATGAACTTCTATTCCAAAATCTTTCAACAAATTAGCTACTTTATTTGAGGCATATTCTTCTTCAAAACTTGTTTGAGGATTCATGTGTAAATCATGTCTCCATTCAACTAATTGATTATGAAGTCCTTTAGTTTTCATTCAATTAAAGAGAATTAAACTCTTTAATTTTTTCATCAAGTGAAATCATATCCTTGTAGTGCTTATCCCAGAAAGACTGCTTTCTTCTATCTTCAAATTCTTCCAAGCTAGTTCCTTGTTGCTCAACCCATGTATAATAGCCCAAGTTAAAAATTCTTTCTTTATCAATTTGACTCAACTCTAAAGTATGGTCAACAGAAATAGCATCAAAATTTTTGGCAAATATTTCAGCACAAGTTATTTGATCATAAATTTTACTAAACTGTTTTTTTGTTTTAGCTAATTCTGTTTCATATAAATCAGCTCCATCTGTTGCTACAGTGATGATTGCATCATCTTTTGTTAGTTTCATTTTTTTAGCAAGTTTAATAGATGCTATAATATTTGCGATGGAAGAAAATCCAAATTCAGGAAGTCTCCGAACAAACTCTGCATTTAACCCTCTTCTATTAGTTAAATATTCCCTTCCTTCATCTGTATTAAATAATAAATTAAGATTATTTGTCGCCTCATCAGATACACCTACAACATAATCTGAATTCATGACATTATGAATTAAAGGTACGTGCTTATCTCCTATACCTTGGATATTATGCTCACCATAACCATTATACAAAAGTGTAGGACATTCAGTTGCTTCAACGACTGCAATTTTAGCATTAAGATTTTCTTTTAAATAATCACCAGCAGCTAATGTTCCGCTGGAGCCAGAAGCAGAAACATAAAACCTAGCTTTAAGATTAGAGTCACCCTTAACTTTTAAAAAAGATTTTTCAAAAGATGATCCCGTAATAGCTCTATGGGTTGCATAATTATAATATTCATCAAATTGATTAATAATATCATTATTTTTATCTTTTTCTAATTCATTACAAGCATCATATATTTCTTTTACATTACTTTCTGTACCAGTGGTTTTTATAATATCATTTTTATCCTCCACCCATTTTTCAAGCCAATCAAATCTCTCCTTACTCATACCCTCAGGAAGAATAGCCACACTTTTAAAACCTAATATTTTAGAAATGGCGACACCTCCCCTGCAGTAATTACCAGTAGATGGCCAGACAGCTTTATGCGTCGTGTAATCAAATGTACCATTTAAGATTCTTGGAAGCAGACAGCCATATGCAGCTAAAACTTTATGAGCGGTTATTAGAGGAAAATAACGGCCAAGGTTAACAATAATTTTTGCATCAACTCCAGTAAACTCACTTGGTAAAACAATATGCTCAGGAACTTCTAAAAAATTACTATGATCTCTTTTATTAAACCAGTGTACCCTAAATAAATTTGCCGGATGCATGGCATCTTTATCTAATTTTAAAACTTTATTCTTTATTTCATCACTTATTAAATGTGGGTTCCGCAATTCGGATATTGTTGGAAGAATAACACCTTTTTCCTTAAAATATTTTGCAGTTTTTTCAACAATATTACTTTGCATTTATATCTTTCTTTGCTTAAACCGTTTTTCTAACTTCATTGCTAAAATTGCTGAAGGAATAGATACTATTAAGAAAAATACTCCAACTAAAGTCATTGGTTCTAAATATTTGTAATGACTATTACTGTATTGGTCTGCAGCTCTAAATAATTCAACGACTGTGATAGCAGCCAATAGAGGTGTTTCCTTAAACATTGTTATAAG
>JBJKYR010000047.1:0-5160 GCA_045560945.1 Alphaproteobacteria bacterium
GCTTTACAATCGATGAAGCAAAAGCATTAATTCAATCAGTAAAAAACAAAAATGTAATAGGGGGAGACGTTGTATGTTTAATGCCTACCAAAGATCAAAAAAATAATATCACGTCAATGGTAGCTGCCTCTATCATGTTTGAAATCATTAGTGTAATTGCCTATCAGTAATCTTAAAGATAAACTCTTTTTACTCTCTTAGAAACCGAAGTCAGAATTTCATGAGAAATTGTATTACATTGTTTTGCCATTTTATCTATTCCGTGAGTATGATTAATTAATTCCATATAATCTCCAACTTTTAGTAAATTACTTTTTTGAGAAATATCAATGGTGATAGAGTCCATGGATATACGGCCTAAAATTTTAAAACTTTGATTATTTGCATATACTTTTCCCTTATTGCTTAATATTCTTGAAATTCCATCAGCATACCCAATACCTATAATTGCTACTGTAATTTTTTTCTTGGTTTTAAAAGTTTGATTGTATCCAATAAATTCATTTTTATTGATTTCTTTAATCTGTAAAATTTTACCCTTTAAAGTGACAACAGGCTTTATGATTTTTTTCATTATAGTATTTAAGTGTCCGCCATACAAAGCAATACCCGGTCTAACTAGATCATGATGGAAATCCTTTCCCAAATTTAATGCCATTGAATTTGTTAAACTTTTGTATTCAGTATTAATATTAAGATTAAATATTTTTTTAAATTTATTATTTTGTAACTTATTATAACTACTTTTATCTTCATCTGAGCTTGATAAATGGCTAATTAAAATACTAAATTTTTTATCAGTAAAATTAAATTTGAAAAATTCATGATAATTTATTCCTAGCCTGTTGATACCTGTATCAACATGTATTCCATATTTAAATTTTTTAAATTTATTAAAATTTTTTGATATAATATTAAATTCATTTTTATCATTAATAATAGGAATGATCTTGTGATTATAAAATATTTGTAATTTATTATTTTCCAATCCATTTAAAACATACACACTACCTTTTGATTTTTTTTCTCTAATTTCTAGAGCCTCTTCGGTAGTTGCAACAAAAAAATGCCTGCAATTGTTTTTATATAAAGTTTCAAATATTTTTAAAACACCAGTACCATATGCATCTGCTTTAATTACTGCTGCACAAGCAGAATTATTGGCTATTTTGGAAAGTTTTTTATAATTGTATTCAAGATTTTTCAAATTTATTTCTAGAATTGCATTTGGCTTGATCATGTAATAACTTTATCCTATTCTTGATTAATCAATCATTGTTATTAATTAAACTTTTTAACAGCTTGAGACATTATTTTTAGTTTTTTTATTGCTAAATCCCTACTTAAATGTCCAAGACCACAATCAGGGGCAGCAATTAATTGATCTTTAGAAATATTTTTAAGCGCCTCAACTATTCTGACTTCAATTTCTTCAACAGTTTCAATTTTAGAACTAGCTATCTTGATAAGTCCAAAAATTACTTTTGTCTGTTTATAATCTTTAAGTAATGTTAAATCATTATAGCGGTGCGCATCTTCAATAGATACACTATCAATTATTGAATTATCAAGCTGCATAGCGATTTTTTTATATGAATCTAAAGGTGCTTTAGGATAATCAACTGCATCAATTTTATCAGGGTATCCGCAGCAGATATGAGTTATTTTTTCTACATAACTTTGATTTATTCCCTCAAAACATTTTTCTAAATTTTGTATTCCAAAGGCTAGAGCATTTGCAGGTTTTCTTGCAAATAAAGGTTCATCAACTTGAATATATTTACATCCCGCATCTACTAATCTTTTAATCTCTGTATTAATAGCAATTGCTAAATCATTTCCGAGTTCTTCATCAGATTTGTAATATGTATTAGCAATAGTATCCGTAATCGTCATAGGTCCAGGAATAGTAATTTTTAATGGTTTATCTGTTAGAGTCTGATTACTTTTCCATTCATCTACTAAGAAAGGATCTGCCGCTGATACTTTGTTTGTTATTGTTGGCAGCCAACATTTATAATTCCCTGTTCTTGCAACTTTTTCAGTAAGATTATTAAAATCTATACCTTCTAAATGTCTACAATGATAATGAATATAATTTTCTCTACGAACCTCACCATCTGTAATAATATCAATGCCACACTCTTCTTGATCATGAATTATTTCTTTAGTAGCACGAATAAATAATTCTTCAGCCTCATTACCCATTTGTTTAATCTCATTATTATAAAACTTCGTAGGAAATTGAGTGTCTGTCCCCCCTGATGCATTAAACCAATCAGTAATTTTTAAATAATTTGGTTTAGGATAAGCTCCAATAACTGTTGTTAACATGTATGAAATTATATAGATTTTATTTTGATTAAAAATAAATAAATTTAGTCTAATAATATTTATGGATTTATTGCCCTCAAAAAACAAACATAAGTACTTTAAAGGAAATTTGCATGGACATTCCAATCATTCAGACGGCGCTTTAAATCCACAAGAAGTTGTTAAAAAGTATAAGGAAATAGGTTATGATTTTACATGCCTTTCAGATCATTTGTGGAAAGGTGCAAACTTTGCAGCTGAAACAGTATTAGAAACAAAACATTTTAATCAAAAAGATTTTATAACCATTCCATCAGCAGAACTTCATTGTCTAGGTAAAAAATATGTTAAAGATGGACTTTGGCATATTGTTGCAAATGGTTTACCATTAGATTTTAAATGTGCTGATGAAAAAGAAACAGCACCTCGTTTAGTTCAAAGAGCAATTGAAGCAGGTGCGTTTGTTACAATTGCTCATCCAGAATGGTATTCTCTAACATTTGATGAGTGTCTTTCTTTAAGTCATGCACATGGCATTGAAATTTATAATCATTCATGCCATATTGAAGCTCAACGTGGTTTTGGTACTGCAGCAGCAGATTATTTATTACAAGAAAATAATAGAATATTTTTAACTGCTACTGATGACTCTCATTTTAAAATGCAAGATTCCGGAGGTGGATGGGTGATGGTTGCTGCAGATAAACTATCAGAAAGCTCAATTTTAAATGCTTTAAAAAATGGACAATATTATTCTTCTACAGGAGTTGAAATTTTTGAGTTTGAAATTAATAACTATCAAGTAAATATCCAGTGCTCCCCTTCAAATCAAGTTTGTGTTGTTGGTCAAGGAGCTAAGTCCATGAGCCAGAATGGAAAAAATATTACAAAAGCTGAATTTGATCTAAAAAAGCATCCATCAGAGTGGTTTAGAGTTAGTATTGCTAATGATTCTGGCAATTTTGCCTGGACAAACCCAGTTTGGCTTTAATTGCCAATTCAAATTTTTACAAAATAAATGTAATAAATCTGTAAAATTTTTTTTGTATTTTAAGCTTATATATGTAATGACTTCATCATTACTTTAAATTTAAAGAGGAGAAAATAATATGTTTAAAAAATTAATTTTAGCTGTTGTATTTTCTTTAGCTACAATATCATGGAGTAGTTTTTCTTTTGCCGGTCCTTGTGCTGGTAATGGTTCAACTCAAAGTTCTCCAAATGGTGTTGATGCTGGACAATATACACAACAGTACGAATTAGATGAGTTTGAACAATTAGCGGGTTGCGAAATGCAATTTAAGGAAAACCCAAATATTGCAAGCATTAATGCTAGCATTCAAGGTAATAAAGCTTTGCCTTCAGTTGGGGACAGACTTCCAGATGAGCCGCTAGTTGTTAGACCTTATGATTCAATTGGTAAGTACGGTGGTACGATTAATTTCTTATCAAATGCAACTGAAGCAGGTACTTCAGATATGTTATCAACTCGTCACGTAAACCTTTTAAGATTTGCTGATGACTTAACAACTATTGTTCCAAATGTTGCTAAAAATTTTGAGTGGAATGATGATTTCACAACTTTAACTTTTACACTGAGAAAAGGACATAAGTGGTCAAATGGAGAACCATTTACTGCTAGAGATGTAGAATTTTGGTATGAAGATCTAATGATGAATCCAAAAATTAGAGAAAAACCATATCCATATCTTCTTGTTGGTGGTGAGCCAATGACTGTTGACGTTATTGATGATGTAACTGCTAGATTTAACTTACCATCACCGTTTCCAGGTTTAACAGCAACTATTGCATGGTCATACAATCAATTTTTTATGCCTGCACATTTCTTAGAACAGTTTCATCCTGAAATAGATTCTAATGCTGATGCTAATGCACAGGCTTTAGGTTTTGTAGATGGTTGGGACGCTCTTGCTGCTTATTATGGCAACTCAGGTTGGACTGATACTCCAACTCCTTTATTGAGAAACCCTGATCTTGTTGGTGGTTTAGAATACGCTGCTTATCCTTCATTAGAAGCTTATATGACTATTGAAGATACTACTGAGGGAAGAGTTTACGCCGCTAATCCATATTTCCATCAAGTTGATACTGCTGGAAATCAATTACCATACATTGATTATCAAAATGAAAGATACATTAATGAAAACGAGATTAGATTGTTAAAACTAGTTAATGGTGAAGTTGATTATAAATCTCAATCTGTTCAACTTGAATCTGCGCCTCAATTATTAGATGGTGCTGACTCAGGGGAATATAATCTTCAAATTAACCCAGGTTGTGGTGCAGCACTATTTAGCTTTAACGTAACTCATCCAGATATGGAAAAACGTAAAGTGTATGGTGATATTCGTTTCCGTCAAGCAATGTCAATTGCACTTGATAGAAATGAAATAAACGATGTTGCTTACTATGGAATGGGTGTTGTAGAGCAGTTTGTAGGTATTTCACCTGCACCTGATTTTGTTTCTGATGAAATCAAAATGCATATGACTCAATACGATCCAGATGGAGCTAACGCTTTACTTGATGAAGTTGGTTTGAAAGATGTTGATGGTGATGGCTTTAGAGAGCTTCCAAATGGATCTCCTTTTGCAATGAACATTGACTATGCAACTCAAGGTATTGGTGGTGTTGAAGTTGAACTGGTTGCACGTATGTGGAATGATGTTGGTGTAAAAACTAACTTTAAAGAAGTTACACCAGACGAATATCGTGGTTCACAATCTTCAAATGCTCTAGATGTTCACGCTTGGGATAAAGGTCAACCATTGGCTATTATTGCAGGTAATCCTGAAACATTTAAAGCACCATTTGGTAACTACTTCA
>JBJKYR010000048.1:0-5082 GCA_045560945.1 Alphaproteobacteria bacterium
AGAAGATCAGTATAATGAAAATCTAATTCAAATTGAGAATAAGCACCTTCAGCAACAACATCGTGTAAGTCCCATCCTAACTCACCTAATATATCCATCATTTCTTTTAAAAAATGCATTGAATCTAAAGAATACTCAACATCATAGCCAAATGCTTGTCTTCTTGGTTGAATGCCATGAGGGGGATCATTATCTATTGCTTTAACAGGCTCGCCTTTTTCGTTGTATTTCATTACAATGAACTCAGGCTCTATGCCTGCAAAACCTTGATACCCTTGTTCTTGTTTTTCTTGAATGATTTTTTTCAGAGCTTGTCTTGGGCAAACATTGTAGGGAGCGCCTTCCCAAAACAAATCAGCAAATATTATGGCTGTTGTTTTATCCCACGGACAAACATATACAGCATTAAGATCAGGAAGCATTATTTGATCAGGATCAGCGGGTGATAATTCAGGAACAAAAGATACTGAATGAACTGCAAATTGCGGACCTTTACCCATACATAAAGCTTCAAAATCACTCATAGGAACAGGTTTGGTTTTTGGAATCCCATGCATATCAATCCAACTAGATAAAACATATTTAACTCCTGCATCTTCAAGTCTTTTTTTGGTCGATGCTATCTCAGGTTTATTTCTTTCTATAGCCTCGCTTAAGCTTTCATAATAAATTTTTCTCATTATTTATCCTTCCTATAATTTTTTTATTCTATACCCATATCTTCAGGATCAATCCCTGGTACATGCGTAAGTCCAGCTTTCTTTTTCCAATCATGAGGATAGGCTGCGTAGAAAATCACACATATTTCATCACATTCATATGCAATATGATTGTCTTTTGGCACATATAAAACGTCTCCTGGATTACAGACATATGATTCTCCATCACAAGTAAGTCTGAATGAACCTTTCATACAATATATAATTTCATCACATGTCAAATCCCATGGTACTGATATTTTGTTTAGAAAATTTAAACCTCCACACATGGTGTCACTGACTTTTGAAGTTACAAAGGGCTTAATATAAGTTTGACCCGGCTCAAGTGTATGTAATCGGTGTTCTATATCTGAAAATTTGTATAATTGAGGTTTGTTACCCATGATCTACCTTTCTTTATGATGTTTGTATTTTTTCGTTTAGTTCTACTTTGTAACCATCCGGATCTTCACAAAATGCTATTACTCTAGTTCCGTGCTTCATTGGTCCTGGCGGTCTTGTAATTTTTATTCCTGCTGCTGATAAACTTTCACAGGCTTTATATACATCTGGTGTTTCAACACAAATGTGGCCCCAACCATTACCCATTTCATAAGGTTCTGCTTGATCCCAATTATAAGTTAATTCTAGAGTTGGGTATTCTGTTTCTGGACCATAACCAATAAAAGTATTTGTAAATTTTCCGTCTGGATAATCAGTTTTACGTAAAACTTTCATGCCTAGTATGTCACAATAAAATTTTAATGATAATTCAAGATTATGAACACGCATCATAGTATGTGCTAGTCTAAAACCAGAGGAAATTTCATTATCTGTCATTTTTAACCTTTTTTTTATTTTTTTTTGTTTTGCCCATAGATTTAATCATAATTTGTTGAAATGCGCGAACACTATTTTCCCAATGAGGGGATAATAATCCACCATTTTTAGACACGGGGGATGATCTACCTAACTGAAGTCTCTCACATATCTCATGATCTTCTTTATGAACTTTCCACCAAAGATCCTTAACACTTTTGATTTGATTTTTTGTAAGGTTATTACCTTCAGTAGTATAAATAATTCTTTTTTGATGAGTAATGCCAGGTTCAACTGGTAGATTTAAATGAACACCGATTTGTCCAGGATAATATGTCCCGATAATAAAATTTGGAAATAAAGACAAATATTTTGAACTTACCGCCAAGCTGTCTGCAGAAGTGTTTTCATTTTTTAAATCAACAGCACTTCCATAACATCTTCCATCAACTAAAGTATAATGATCTTTAAGAGGTTGACTTGTAGTTGTTTTATGCACAAATTGAACGTGATAAGGCTCTATAAAATTTTCAATTAAAAATTTCCAATTTGTATATACTTTTCCAAAGTCTAATGTTGCAACTTGTTTTATTTTTTTTAAATTAAAATCTTTAAGTTGTTTAATTAATGGTGAAGCATATTTTTCAAACGGCAATGCATTGTTATTTAAATTAATAAAAATCCAATCATTCCAGATTTTAATTCTTATAGATTTTAATCCATTATTTTCATTTTTAAAACCTTTTGGTGTATGATTATTTGTTCCTCCAAAATGGGGTGCCCTAATGAGATTGCCATTTAAGTCATATAGCCACGCATGATATGGACAGCTTATATATTTTCCAAGATTCTTATTTTCATCAACTAATTTTAAACATCGATGACTGCATACATTGTGGAAGGCGACAATTTCATTTTCATTATTTTTTAAAATTAGAATTGGTTTATGGGCAATAGTTAGAGTGACAGCATCGCCAACAGATTTTAGTTCATGAGCAAAACCAACAAACATCCAATTATCAGAAAATACTGTTTCGCCTTCTTTTATCCAAAAATCATTATCAGTATAAGATTCTGATGGTAGTCCTCTAAAAATAGTGCTCAATTTATTCTCAAATGTTAAAAATTATTATGATTAATTTTGAAAATCTTATCATTATCAACAAAAAAAAACTATAAAATTAGTGCGTTTACTAAAAAGTATTACTGACTATATATTCAAATTCTCCACATCTACTTATGTAGCTCAAATATTAATGAATGCCATTTTAAGCATTTTCAATTATAAAAAATAAATTTTAAAATATACAAAAATATATGACTAGAGCTGAAATAGATAAGAATGATTGCTTAGTTATTTATGAAGATCAATTTAGCAATTATCATTTACACCCTTTATGGCTACGTGAGAGAGTAACTGACCCTGAGTTTTTGGATAGTAATAATTATCAAAGGTTATATGAGCCATCTTTAATAACTCAAAATATAACAATCAAAAATTTTTCTATAGAGAAAGAAATTTTAAAAATAAAGTTCTCAGATGGAGTTGAAGGATCATTTTTATTAAATGTATTAATAAATGAATTAAAGCAAAAGGATATAATTCCTGATAAAAAACCTTGGAAAAATGAATTTGAAAATTTACCGATTTATGATTTTAAATCTTTAAATGAAGCTAAAGTTTTTCTAGATTTACTTTCTGATTTTCAGGAATTAGGTTTTGTAATAGTTAAAAATACATCAGCAGAAGAGGGGACAGTTGTAAAATTTGCTGAAATGTTTGGTCCTGTTAGGACAACGAATTTTGGTAAGCATTTTGATGTGGTCTCAAAACCTCAAGCTAATGATTTGGCTTATACAAGTCTAGGCATTAAGGCCCACACAGATAATCCTTATAGAAAACCTATGCCAGGAATTCAAATACTGCATTGTATATCTAATGAAGCAAAAGGAGGAGATTCATCTTTGGTTGATGGGTATGCAGTTGCCGAATATTTAAAGATAAATGAGCCAGAAATGTTTGAAATTCTAACAAATACAGATGTATTATTTAAATTTGTTGATAAGGATATTATTCTTGAGAATTATGGCAAGTTGATTGAACTTGATCATAATGGAAAATATTTACAAAGTAGATTTAGTGGTAGACTTGATTATGTTCCGTATTTAGAACCATCACAATTGGAAAAATTTTATTCAGCTCGAAAAAAATTGTTTCATTTATATGAATCAGAAGAGTTTGAGTTAAACTTTCGTTTAGATAGTGGTATGCTGATGATGTTTGATAACATCCGAGTTTTACATGGAAGAACTGAATATGATGTTAATACTGGTTTTAGACATCTGCAAGGTTGTTATATTGATCACGACTCAACAGAGGGTAAGTTGAGAAGACTAAAGTCTAATTTGTAAATTTATTTTATTATTGGAATTTCTTTTGGGGCTCTTTTAGTAATTAATTCAGCCCCATCTTTGTTAATTATAATATTCTCTTCATGTACAATCATTTTACCAGGGGCATATTCTAATCCAGGCTCAATAGTTAAAACCATATTTTCTTTTATTACTGTTTTATCTTCATCTCGATGTGAGGGTGGCTCAGTTAATTGTAAGCCAAGTCCATGCCCTAATCTACCTACACTATTCCCTGTAATACTCATTTCACTAATAACCTTATTCATTGCATTGAATACATCAAAAGTAGTAGATCCTGGAATTGCAGCATTAATGCCTACTTCTGTAGCTTGCCATAAAATTTCATATACTTTCTCTACTTCACTACTAACTTTTCCAAATGCAAAATTTCTATCAAAGTCACAAAAATATCCATCATATGTAGAGCCAGTATCTATAAAAAGAATATCACCACCATTTAATGTGCGATTTGTCGGACCACAGACAATTTGTGATACGCCCCCTACACCAGATATGCCGGGCATAAATGGAACATTGTCAGCCCCTCTATTAAGTATATCAATTTTTAATTTATTAACTGCTTCTCTTTCAGTATCTCCTATAGCAAGCTTTGATGGAAGAGAATTGTAAGCATCACTTGCAATTGAACAAATAAATTTGATTCTTTTAATTTCTTCTTCTGTTTTAATCATTCGGATATCCCAAATTGCATCTGAGCCATCAATAAGATTAGTATTAACTGTTTCCTTTAATTTAAAAAGGTCTCTAACAGGCATTCTTATAGTCATTTCTTTCCCAAACTCTGCTCCAATTTGACCAAAAGTTTTTTTAATATTTTCTAAAGTTGATTTTAATAAAGTAATACCTTCATCTTCAGGTCGAGGTGAAGGCCAGGATTTGATTTCATCTAGCCATGTCTTTTGAAATTCAGACTCACCAATTTCTGGAACGATTGCAATTGGTTTGCCTGATAGAGGAACAACAACAAACCAAGGTCGTGTTGGGCTCTCCCAAAATTGAGAGTCATATCCAGTAAAGTATCTAATATTTTGTGGGGTAGTTAATAAGATACCATCTAACTGATAATTATGCATGATTTTTTGAGCTTGAATTAGGCGTTTTTCAAATTCTTTATTTGAAAAGCCTCTTT
>JBJKYR010000049.1:0-34924 GCA_045560945.1 Alphaproteobacteria bacterium
TTAGAGATTCAATATTTGCTATATCATTTTCAAAATCTAAATATCTATTCATTAAATGATATTTAAATCGTTTAAAATTTCTAAAATTATTGGTTTAATTAAAGAGCCTTCATCATAAATTTTGTAAGCTTCTAAAATAATATTAAGATGCTCAGGATGTAATTCATTCCAGTTTTGATTATTCATTGAAATTACTGAAAGCAAGAAAAGAGTGAGATTTTTTTGGCTATTCATATTTTTTTTGATATCTCTAATTAAAAAATATGATGGCATAGTTCTATCATCTGATATTTTCGTGTATTCATAATTAGAAATTAAAGCGGTTTCTATATCTAAAAAATTAATCAATATATCAATAGTTTCTAGACTTTGGTTACTAGTGTTTGAGTCAAAATTATTATTTATTTTTTTCAAAAATTCTTTAATTGTGTTTAAATCATCTGATTCGTATAAATTGATTAAAAATTTAACATACTGCATTTGAGGTTTATTTACTTTTGAATTATCAGAAATATTTAACCATTTTAAAGCATCTTCATAATTTTGATTTGAAATATGTGCCAAGGCTATTTGAATGTTATGCTTTGAATTTTCAGAAGATGGATTAATTGACTCAAGTATGTTTCTTGTAACAGAATATGCTATTTTTTCTAATCCAATATTTTTTGAAAATTCCCAATATTCTAAAATAACTTTTAGCCTATCTTCAGGAAAAATCTGCATATTTGCTAATTGATAATAAAAAGCCATTATTAATTCATTATCATCATTTAAATTTAATATAGTCTCTTTAGAAGAACTAAATTGTTCAGCATTAAAATCGACTGATTGATATAGAGCTGATAAACTATCTACAGAGATCACTTCATCAAAGAATGATTTATTCGCTGCTTTTATTCTAATATTGATTGGAGTTGAGTCACTTAAAATTACAGGTATTGCTAAATTAAGAGGGTCAATATTTATAAAATCTTCTTTTAGAGGTAACTCATTTATTCTCATCATTGCACTGTATAAGAAAATTAAATCTTTTAATTCCATTAAATGAATTGATTCAAAATTTACATCTTGAGTATTTTCTGCAATCATAAATTCAAATAGGTTTTGGAATGTTTGATCAATTGATTTTTCTGAATCTTTAAGTAAAGAATTCAATAGTTTTGCTTCAGCAAATTTATTCTCTAAAGTAAGGCAAAATATATCAGTTTTTTCCAATTGGAAATTAGGTAAAACTAAAGATTTTTCTAATAAATAATTTTTAAACTCACACACTTCTGAAAGTTTAAATGTTGATAATAAATAATTTAATTCAATTACCTGAAAAAAAGTTAAGTGTTCTTCTTTAGATACTAGATCTAAATTAATTTCTTTTATCAAATTATATGCTTTTTGAATTTCACCAATTTCGTATAATTTTTTTATAATAAAATAAAACTGATTATTATCACTTTCTTGATTTTCTGATTTTGAATTTGATAAAATCTTTACAAATTCCTTACTTAATATTTTAGATTTAATTTGATTAATTGTGAACAAATGATTTTGTATGATTTGTTCATCAATATCAAATATATTTTCAGAATATATTACAGTAACTGCTTCTGAATTAGCATTTTCAGATTCAGATGTGTCTTGTTTATTTTCAGAATTATCTTCTTCAGAAGAATTTAAAACTTCAATATCTGTATTTTCAGAGTTATTTGAATCAATATTTTCTTCTAAATTTTGATTTTCAAGATTGTTTTCATTGTCTAAAACAAGTTGATCTAAGCTCTTATTCTTATGCAATTCAATTATAGTTACTTCATTGGCCTTAAGAGTATATGAAAAGGCAAAAAAAGTTATAAAAATTATCTTAATAAACATTATTGTACCTCTAAAAGATAAGTTTCTATAATGGTTTTACTTGGGGAAGGTATATTGATAAAATATAAAATTAAAAAAAATATCAATAAAATTGCAAAAAAGACTAAAGTAATATATGTTGTTTTCATAATATAAAATAAATAATGTCTCTTATAGGAATTAGCACATTTTTAAAATTATTTCTTTTTCTAACTAAATTTTGTCAATAATAAGATAAGATAAGTAAACTTAAATGATATTTAGCGATTATAATAAACTTAATATTACATTTTGTGGGATGATGGGTTCAGGCAAATCTATAATAGGGAAAAAATTTGCTAAAATAATAGATTTTGATTTTTTAGATACTGACTCATTCATTGAAAAAAAAACTGGAAAATCAATTAATGAAATTTTTAGTGAATCAGGTGAAATTTTTTTTAGACAGCTAGAAGAAAATTATATTAGTAAAATTCTACATAAAAAAAATTATGTTTTTTCTTTAGGTGGTGGAGTAATGAATAACTTAAATTTAAGAAATATTATAAAGAGAAACTCATACAATATATATCTTGAAGTAGAAATAAATATCTTATCAAAAAGGTTAGAGTCGTCTAAAAATAGACCATTAATTAATAGTAAAAATATAAATGAAAAACTTAAGGAATTGATAAAAAAAAGAGAGAATTTTTATAAAGAAGCTGACTTAACAATCAAAAATGAAAAAAAAATATCTGATATAATTAATGCATTAAAAAATAATTTTCAAATATATGATTAAAAAAATAAATATTTTAACAAAAGCAAATAAATATTCTATTGAAATAGAGGTTAAATCGATAAAGAAAAAAATAAAAAATATTATTTCTAATAATAGTAACGTCATTTTTCTGATTGATAAAAAGGTTTTTAACGTTTTCCAAACAATAAATAATTATAAAAAACAAAAATATATATGTATTAATTGTTCGGAGAAAATCAAATCATTTAAATTTTATACTAAATTAACTCAAGAGGTTCTTCGCAAGGGAGTTGATAGAAAAACTACCATAGTGGCAATAGGAGGTGGAACACTAGGTGATTTATCTGGATTTATTGCAAGCACTGTATTAAGAGGAGTCGATCTTATACTAGTGCCTACAACATTACTTGCGCAAGTTGATAGTTCAATTGGTGGAAAAAATGGTATAAACACTAGTTTTGGTAAAAATCTTATAGGAACTTTCTACCAACCAAAAATTAGTAATAATTGACCCAGCTTTTTTAGCAACTTTACCTCAAAGAGAACTTCTTTCAGGCTATGCAGAAATTGTTAAACATAGCATAATTTATGATGAGAAGTTTTTTAATTGGTTAGATAAAAATTCTAAAAAATTATTTAATTTAAATTATCAAGTTACTTCTAAAGCTATTTACAAAAGTATTTTAATCAAAAAGCAATATGTTTTAAAAGATGAAAAGGAAAGATTAAAAAATCGATATTCTAGAGCAATACTTAATTTTGGTCATACTTTCGGTCATGCTCTTGAAACATATTATAAATACAAAAAAAAATTAACTCATGGAGAAGCTATATCTATAGGTATGATAATAGCTTCAACAATTTCTTATAATCTTAATTATCTATCATATAAGAACTTAATCAAAATAAAAACACATTTTATAAATAATAAATTACCAATAACTGATCCCAAAATATATGATGAAAAAATATTTAAAATTATTTATAAAGATAAAAAAAATATTGATGGTAAAATAAATTTTGTATTACTTAAAAGCATTGGTAGTGCTTTTTTAAAAAATAATATTAACTTAAATAATATAAAAAAATTAATTAAATAAAATCTATTAATGTCTTTATTAACAATTATACTATTAATATTTTTAACCTTACTGATAGTCATCTCAGGCTTCTTATCTGGTTCTGAAACTGCTTTAACTGCATCATCTAAACCAAGAATACTTTTGAAGCATAAAAAAGGTAATAAAAAAGCAAAATATGTTCTTAAAATACTTGATAATCTGGAAAACGTTATTTCTTCATTACTACTATCAAATAATTTAGTAAATATTCTAGCTTCATCCTTAGCTACTGCAATTCTATACGATTTATTTGGGGTAACAGGAATATTTTATGCAACATTTATTATGACAATTATTATAGTTATTTTTGCAGAAATTTTACCTAAAACTTATTCATTAAGTAAACCCAACAGAACTTCATTACAAATCGGCCCTATAATTTTTTATTTAAGTAAAATTCTTTATCCTGTAATTTTTTTAATAAATTTAATTGTTAAAAAAATTTTCTTAAATAGAAAAAAAGAAGATGATAAATTTAATGATCAGCAATCAGAGGAAGAACTTCAAGGTGTTATTGATATGTATAAGACTTCTAACCCTGATTCAGAACATGAAAAAGATATGCTACAGAGCATCTTGACTCTTAATGACACTACTGTTGAAGAGGTATTTACTCATAGAAAAAATATTTATTCAATTGATAGTTCGTTAGATATAGAAGAAATTATAAAAAAAATTAATAATTCAAGATATACCAGAATCCCTTTTTGGAAAAATAATCCTGAAAATATAATTGGTCTTTTAAATGTTAGGACTTTAAATGTAGATTTATCGAAAAAAGAAAGTTCAAAGGAAATAATTTTTGATAAAATATCAAAACCTTGGTTTATCCCTGAAACCACAAATCTTTTAGAACAGTTAGCTGCTTTTAAAAATAAAAAAGAACATATTGCATTTGTTGTTGATGAATATGGAGAGTTGTTAGGCCTTATAACTCTTGAAGATATAATTGAAGAAATAGTTGGTGAAATAGTAGATGAAATTGATTTGGCTGATGAACAATTTAAAAATTTAAATGATGGATATATTATTACAAATGGTGAAAAAAATCTTAAAGATCTATATAAACACTTTGATCTTGATTCACCTATAAGTGAAGCATCAACAATCTCTGGTCATATATTAGAAATTGCTAAAAGAATTCCTTTATTTGGAGAAACAGTAAGAGATGAGTATTTTATTTACAAGATTTTATCTCACTCAAGAAAACAAATTTCTAAAATCGAAATTAAATCAATTAAATAATTTTAATTTCTAAAGAGTGTAAACCGCTATCAAATTCTTTAATTAATAAAGAATTAATTTTTCTATGTACCTCTAATCTATTTAATTCTAGTTTAGAGTTTTTTTTAAGGTGGACCAATATGTGGGTTTCATTATTTCCATCAAAATTATTATGACCTTTATGTAAATACGAGTTATCTTTAACAATAATAGTATGATCATCAAAATATTTTTCTAAAATATTTTGTATTCTTTTTGTACGATTCATAAATATGGACTATATATTATGATTATGAATAAATTTAGATTTGATATTCAAAAAAATAATTTATCTTGGGAAAAAAGTGTTTTTAAAAAATGCGACTCTGATGCATGTAATAAAAAGGGTGAGTATAGAGCTCCAAAATCAAGAATAATGTTAAATCAATATTTCTATTTTTGTTTACAGCATGTTAAAGAATATAATAAATCGTGGGATTTTTACAAAGGTATGTCTGTTGATCAAATTGAGGCTTCAATGAGAAATGATACTGTGTGGGATAGACCGTCTCGGCCTCTCAAAGATAATCACAGGGGTACTTTTGATGAATTTAATAATTATGTAGATGATTTTATAAAAACACAAGATGATAAATTTAATGATAATTACTTTAAAAATAAGCTACTGGATGAAACATTAACAATAGAAGATACTAAAGCATTGAACGATTTAGACCTAGAAATGCCAATTTCTCTAGAAAAAATTAAGAAAAATTACAAAAAGTTAGTGAAAATCTTTCATCCTGATGTAAATGGAAATAATAAAAAAGCTGAAGAAAAGTTCAAACAAATAAACGAGTCCTACAAACTGTTATTAAAAAAATTTATAATAAAAAATGGAAAATAAACCTAATAAATTAATTAATACAAAAGATATCTTCGGGGTAACTTGCAATTTTGAAGTATTTGGGTTTGATACAAAAAACTCAAATGTCCCTGAAATTGACTTAAGCTATCGATTTGACCCAGAAACAACTGTTTCAATACTTGCTGGTTTTACTAATAATAGAAGAGTTCTTATTCAAGGATATCATGGAACAGGTAAATCAACACATATTGAACAAGTTGCAGCAAGATTAAATTGGCCGTGTGTTAGAGTTAATCTTGATAGTCACATAAGTAGAATTGATTTAATTGGAAAGGATGCTATAGTTTTAAAAGATGGCAAACAAATAACAGAATTTCAAGATGGAATTTTACCATGGGCTTATTCAAATCCAGTCGCTCTTGTATTTGATGAATATGATGCAGGTAGACCTGATGTAATGTTTGTTATACAGCGTATTTTGGAAACAGATGGTAGATTAACTCTACTTGATCAATCAAGAGTCATTAAACCAAATAAATATTTTAGATTATTTGGAACTGCGAATACGGTTGGTCTAGGAGATACATCAGGATTATACCACGGAACTCAACAAATAAACCAAGGTCAGATGGATAGATGGAATATAGTCACTATTTTAAATTATTTGTCAAATAATGAAGAAGAACAAATCATCTTAAGCAAAATGAAAAAATTAAATAATAAAATTGGCAAAGATATTATTAAATCAATGGTAGCAACTGCTGATTTAAGTAGATCTGGTTTTATGAATGGGGATATTTCAACTGTTATGAGTCCAAGAACAGTATTAACTTGGGCTGAAAATTATATAATATTCAATGATATTGAATATGCATTTAAACTTTCATTTCTTAACAGATGTGATGAGATTGAAAGACCTATCATTGAGGAATATTTTCAACGCTCATTTGGGATTGACATTTCAGATGCAAAGGTAGCGAATGTTAAAGAATGAGGATATTTTAGAAGAATTTAAAAAATCACTTACAGCAACTACAAAATCTATTAGTAAAAATAATGAAGTAGAAATAAATTTTACAAAGGAAAACTCTTCTATTGATGGTAATCATATACATTTAACCGAACCTAATATTGAAAGTATAAAAAAAAATCTAGATTATATAAGGGCTGACGCAGATTCACTTGCTCTTGAATTTAGATTTCATTCTAAAGAAATACATAATAATTTTATTAATAATGGTGATTTTTCAAATGAAATTTTTAATGCTGTTGAGCAATCAAGGGTTGAAGCAAAAGGATCTAATAGCTTTAAGGGAATTAAATCAAATATTACAAAAAAACACCTATTAGATATTAAGAAAAATTCTCATAATAAAGAGACTAAAATTCCTGAAGCTTTTAAGTATGTAGCATATGAAAAATTTTTAAATTTGGATTTAGGTCATTATAATGAAAAAAATAGAAAAATTATTAAACAAAAACTAGGTGATGATTATGAAAAAGTTTTTAATGAACTAAAAGAATGTATCGATAATCAAAAAACTTTTGGATCAAAGATAAAAAAATATTTAGAGGACTATGGTTTTTTTGAGCAAAATGAAAATACAAAAAATTCAGACGACATAAATCAAGATAATGAAATAGACGAACAGAATAAAAATGATGAAACTAGTGAAAAAAATAATGATGAAAATAGTCAGAGTAAAACAGAAAGTGACTCAAGTACTTTAGATTTACAAGAGACTTTAACAATGGAAGAAAGTAATGAAATTGGCGAAGATTCATCAGAAGGTGAAATTGAATATTTTCCTAAAATAGAAAATTTTAATATTAACGATAGTTATAAATCTTATACAAAAGATTTTGATGAAGTTATTAATGCTGAAGAGCTTTGTGATCAAAAAGAGTTAGAAAAGTTAAGATATAATCTAGATAAACAAGTTTTCTCTTTTTTACCTTTGATAACTAAAATCGCAAATAGGCTTCAAAGAAAACTCCTAGCTCAACAAAACAGAAATTGGGATTTTAACATGGAAGAAGGGTATTTAGATACTTCGAGATTATCAAGAATTATTGCCAATCCCCAAAACAAGTTGTCTTATAAACAAGAAAAAGAAGTAGAATTCAAAGATACTGTTGTATCACTTTTAATTGATAATTCTGGATCGATGAGAGGAAGGCCAATTACAGTTGCAGCTTTATGTGGTGATATTTTATCCAAAACACTTGAAAGATGTCTGATTAAAACTGAAATTCTTGGCTTTACAACTAAAGCTTGGAAAGGAGGTGAGTCCAGAGAGCAATGGATTAAAGATGGCAAACCAAGTAACCCTGGTAGATTAAATGACTTAAGACATATAGTCTATAAATCTGCAGATTCCCCTTCAAGAAGATCAAAAAAAAATTTGGGACTTCTTTTAAGAGAAGGAATTTTAAAAGAAAATATTGATGGAGAAGCTTTAATATGGGCTAACAATAGATTAAAAAATAGGCAAGAAAAGCGAAAGATTCTTATTGTAATAAGTGATGGCGCTCCTGTTGATGACTCTACATTATCAGTAAATCCAGGAAATTATCTTGAGAGAAATTTAAGAGACATAATAAATCAAATTGAAAGTAAAAAGGACTTAGAATTAATAGCTATTGGTATTGGTCATGATGTTTCAAGATATTATTCTAAAGCAGTAACAATAATGGACGTAGATCAATTAGGAGAAGTGCTACTTAATGAATTATCTGAAATATTTCAGATTAACTAAACCACTCTTCTTCATTCTCTTCCAAAGAGTCATTATTTATAGAGTGTCTGATTAATTTCATTAATTCGTTCATAAAATAAATATTGTGAGCAGTAATAAGTTGAAGACCTAGAAGTTCACCTGCTTTAAACAAATGATGAATGTATGCTAATGAATAGTTTTTGCACGTTGAGCATCGACAATTAATATCAATTGGAGATAAATCATTAGAAAATTCATTATTTTTAATATTTTTCTTTCCTTCTTTTCCTCTTATTAATGCCGAACCATGTCTAGCTAGTCTTGTGGGACTGACACAATCAAATGTATCAATGCCACTTTTAACTAATTCCCAAATATCTCTTGGGTCTCCAATTCCTAAAAGATGTATTGGATGATTATTACCTAATCTTAGAGCAGTAAAATTCACAACTCTGTACATCTCTTCCTTTGATGACCCTAAACTACCTCCAATAGCTATACCAAATGTATTAATTTTATTTAAATTAAAATCTATACTTTCCTCTCGAAGATCCTCATAAATACCTCCTTGAACAATACTGTATAGTTTTTGTTCTCCTGCTGAACCAAAATTTGGTTTAAATTTAATATGGCTATTAAAACGATTTAATGATCTAGTTGCCCATCTATGACTTCTTCTCATTGAGATTTCAGTATAAGCTTTATCTACATGAAAAGGAGTACATTCATCAAATACTAATATTAAATCAGCACCAAGATTTCTTTGAATTTCAATTGATTTCTCTGGTGATAAAAATTTAAATGATCCATCAATATATGATTTGAATAAACTCCCCTCTTCATTAATTTTTAAAAGTGTCTTTTTTCTTTTAAAATTAACACTTCCTTTTATTTCATCTGCTACTGAACCATGACCTAATGAAAATATTTGAAATCCTCCACTATCTGTCAACATTGGGCCGTTCCAGCTTAAAAATCTATGCAATCCTCCATGATTTGCAATCAAGTCACTTCCTGGCTGAAGCATCAAATGATATGTATTTGACAGTATAATCTGGGTATTATGCTCTTTAGCCATGCTAGTGGTTGATGATTTTAAAGCGCCCTTAGTTGCACAAAAAATAAATGCCGGTGTATTAATTTTGCCATGAGGAGTAGTTAATGTGCCAGTTCTAGCTTTATTTTTTTTCGACTGATATTTAATCTTCCATGAAAATCTCGTCATTTTCTTGGAAGAAACATTTTAGATAAATACATAAAAGGCGTATCAATTAAAGCTATAAAAATTCTAAGTATATATGTTCCAAAAATATAAATCATAATAACATTGTAAAAAGTTTCAGGATTTGGATTTAAAATAATCCAGGCCAAAATACTAAATACAGTATTGTCTATTAAGGAAGATAAGATTGTAGAAAGATTATTTCTTAGCCATAAAAATCTATTCATTGTTAAATTTTTGATAGTTGAATATATCCATACATCAAAATATTGGCTAATAAGATAAGCAATCATGCTTGCGATAAAAAACCTAGACATAGGTGTAAATATATTTTCTAAACTATCTTGGACCCAATCATTTGCAGATGGATTAAACCCAATAGTAATCAACATAACAATTGTAACAAATAAAAAGCTAACAAACCCTATAAGTACATTTTTTTGTGCTTTATCTTTTCCAAAGTGTTCTGATAAAATATCAGTACATAGGAATGTAGAAGCAAATAATAGAGTCCCTAATGCTACTGGCTCAGGAGAATAAAAAAAATCTACAGTTTTTAATACTTGGATATTGCCAATTATTACAGCTAAAGCTGAGTAAACATAAAGTCCAGCAAAGCTAAATAATTTTAAAAATATTAAAATTGATGAAAAGCAGAAAAACAACATTATAATCCATACTAAAAAAGTATTTAATGAGCCCAAATATGACGTAAAATTAATAAAGAAATCCATCTAAGGATTAGTTGGTTTGACTTAGGATTATTTTTTTTAATTTTTTAGCTTTTTGAGGTAATTTACTATTAGGTGTAGATACTAAAAAATCATCTAATCCACCTTTTTTTTCAACAGTTCTAATTGTACTTACCGCTACTTTAAGTTGAATTTTTTGACCCAGTTTGTCACTTATGAAAGTAATTTTTTGTAAATTTGGAAGAAATCTTCTCTTTGTTCTATTTTTAGCATGACTGACGTTATTGCCAGACTGAAAGGATTTTCCTGTAAGTTCACACTTCATACTCATAATGAGAGGGTTTAGTAAATATAAATGAATATTTGTCAAGCAAAGTTAAAAAGAAAAATTCTCACATAAATACGTAGGTCTAAAGTTCCATTTCTTTCTATTTTCTATGTTTTTTAGACCTATTTCTAAATTATTTTCAAACAAGTCTTTGTGAATACCATTTGATATGAGAACACTATCAATACCAACGTTTGAAGCACCTAAAATATCATGATCTAATGAGTCCCCTACCGCAACAATTCTTGATAGTTCTAGTTGATTAATTTTCTTGAATGACTCTATATATATTGCTTTATTTGGTTTTCCTAAAATAACAACTTTCCCTCCCATATGTTCATATAAATTAGCAATTGTCCCCATACATAAAACATCTTTCTCAATATTGTTTTGAACAGTTGCGTAATCAGGATTAGCACAAAACATAATTAAATTGCGATCTAAAGCATCATTAAGAATTGTAATATAATCTAAAGGTTTAGTATTTACAAAAGGAGTACAAGCAAGAATAAAATCAGCTTCGTTAACATTTGAAACGAAATCAAATTTTTCTAAACCAGTTCTAAAATCTATACCATCTTCCTTGGAGTTATTATAAATATGGAAACAGTTTTTTAAATTAGAATCATATTTATTAGAAAAATTAAATAATTCTTGCCAAATCATTTCACCGCTAGTCATAATTTCTATAAAATCATTTTTATTAAATCCTAAATCTTTTAATCGATTTATAGAACTAATTTTTCTTTTAGAGGAATTAGAAATAATTATTAAGTTTTTATCTTTGATGATTAGTGTGTTTACAGCATTAATAGCATGCTTATAGCCTTTTTGACCATCGTGCATTACCCCCCACTGATCTAAAATAAAAAAATCATATTTATCTATTATTTTGGAAAAACTATTTATTATTTCTGTCATTAAGATGATTTTCCAATAGCCTCTGATACATTTTTATACCCATCAATTAGAATCAATTCATCAAGTTCTTTTAAAATTTTATTTATTATCTTAGGGCCATGATACACTAAGGCTGTATATAATTGAACTAAGCTAGCTCCTGCTTTTAATTTTTCATAGCATTCATGACCACTTGAAACACCTCCTACTCCTATAAGAGTAATTTGGCCGTTTGTAAGGGAATACATTTTTTTTAGAAGAATTGTTGAATTTAAAAAGATTGGTTTACCACTTAGCCCACCTAATTCATTTTTATAACTAGAAATTAAAGTATCTGGACGTTTAGTTGTTGAATTTGAAATTATTAAACCTTTAACATTATTAGCTAGTGACATTAAAGCAATATCTCTTAATTGCTCATCATTTAAATCAGGTGAAATTTTTATAAAAATTGGTTTTTTTACAAGTTCTTCAACTTCTGATTGTTTTGCTTGAATTTTTTTTACTAATAACTCTATTCTGCCACGTAATTGCAAGTCTCTAAGGCCAGGTGTATTAGGAGATGAAATATTAATAGTGATATAATCACTATACATCCCAAGTTTTTCAACACAAAATAAATAATCATCTATATCGTTTTGTGTTGATTTATTCTTCCCAATATTAATACCAATTATCTCATTAATGTCTTTTTTTTCATAAAAGGATTTTATATTTGATAAAATTTTTTCACTTCCTTTATTATTAAAACCTAAATGATTAATTATAGCTTCGTCTTCTATTAAACGAAAGATTCTTGGTTTTTCATTCCCTAGCTGTATTTTTGGAGTCACTGTTCCAATCTCAATAAAACCAAAACCATAAGAAAACATTTGATTTATTACTTCAGCATTTTTATCAAAGCCAGCCGCCAATCCTATTGGATTGCTAAAATTTATACCTAATATTGTTTGATTAAGACTCTTAAATAATTTCGTATGCTTCCTTTTTAAATTAATATTTGATCTAAGTAGTTTTATAGTTAATTCATGAGCAGTTTCAGGAGGTAACAACCTTAATAAATTAATTAACATTATCTAAATTTTTGAGTTTTTGATCAATTATTTTGATTGTTTCATCAACTCCGTATAATTTAATAAATGAACCTAAACGTGGCCCCTGTTCTTGACCTAATAAGACTTGATATACAAGCTTAAAAAATTCTTTTAAATTTTCAAATTCATGATTTTTACCTACCTCATAAAGCAATGTTTGAATTTCTTCAGAAGAAGTATCTTTATTTATTTTGTTTTTTAATACATCTCTTATATTTTTAAATACAGCTTTATTACTATCATCAATATTCAAGTATTTTTTATTAGGTAAAACAAAGTCATTATAATAGTTGATTGAGTAATCAATTAACTTATCAAATTTAGAATTATTTTGAGGATTAATACTTGAATCATACTGATTAACAAATCCCCAAATTATGTTTTTGTCACTAGTATTGCATATACTTACAAGATTTGTCAGAGCATTAAATGTAATATCTGATTTAAAATTTATAGGTTTGCCTGAATGAATGTGCCATACTGGACTATCAAATTTTTTTTCTTCTTCTAATCTATCATAACTATTGGAATGAGAAATATATTCATCAACAGTTTTTGGAATTACATCAAAAAATAATTTCTTTGCAGATTTTGGTTTTTGATACATAAATAATGATAAACTTTCAGGTGAGCCATAACGCAACCATTGATCAACGCTAATTCCATTACCAACAGATTTTGAAATTTTTTCACCTTTTTCATCAAGAAACATCTCATAAATTAAATTAACAGGAGATTTTTTACCCACCGCTTTACAAATTTTAGATGCTAAATCAACACTCTCAGTAAGATCTTTCCCGCACATTTCATAATCTATACCCAGTGCCATCCATCTCATAGCCCAATCAACTTTCCATTGTAATTTACAATTTCCACCCGTTACTAAAACTTCTACTTTTTTATTATCTAGTGGTTCTGTAAAGACTATACTATTATCTTTTGGTCTATATTCATCAATTTGTACCTGTAAAACATTTCCATTTTTTTTACTTATTGGTAAAAATGGACTGTACGTACTTTTTCTCTCTTTTCTTAACGTAGGTAAAATTATCTCAAGTATCTTCTCATAATTTTGAAGAATTTCAATAATTGTGTTATCAAAAAAACCACTTGTATATTGAACAGTAGAACTAACAAAATTATAATCAAATTTAAATTCATCTAAAAAAGATCTAAGTTTTGCATTATTATGATGACCAAAGCTCTCATACTTTTCAAAAGGATCAGGAATTGAAGTTAGTGGTTTACCAATATACTGATTCAACATATTTTTATTTGGAACATTATCTGGAACTTTTCTTAATCCATCCATATCATCTGAAAATGCAATTAATTTTGTTGGGCAATCGATAAGAGACATTAATGCATTTCTCACCATAGTGGTTCTAACAACTTCACCAAAAGTTCCAATATGTGGTAAGCCAGAAGGTCCATAACCTGTTTCAAGTAAAATATGACCTTTGCTTGGAACTTTAAAATTTTCTAAACCACCATTCCTTTTAATTATTTGTTGAGCCTCCTTAAAAGGCCATGATTTTAAATTATTATAATATTTTAAATTTATTTTACTCATTATAATTTGCTTTTATTCTTATTTTCTTACCCAATAGCAATTTTAAAGAATTAATGAAATTAAAACTTTCTTGATTCAATTTGCTAAAAAAAACATTTTCTAACTGAATTACATCATTTATGGTTTTTTCAACAATAATGATACCCTCTCTTGTCAATGCTAATTTATTTGATCTGTTATCATTTGGGGTCATTTTTTTTATTAATTTTTTTTTATCTAATTTTGTCAACTTAGCACTTACTACTGATTTATCGATATAAGAGTGCTTAACTATATCCACTTGATTAATTTCATTTAAAAATTTAGATAAATTATATACAGTCTCTAAAATTAGATATTCATTGAATGAAAGATTGGATTTAAGAATTTGCTTACGAATACTAGATTGCCAGAGATTTGATGTCTGCCAAATTAATAAACCTATTCTATTCTCATTAAGAGAAGTATCTGCCATTTGTATACAAACTATTTGTATACAAACAATATTAATTTGTAAAGTATTTTTTAGCTTTTTTTTATCTAATCTGGGGCTAATTCTAATTCAATTCCATCTAATTCCTCAGAAAGACTTATCTGGCAACTTAATCTTGATGTATTTCTTACATCAAATGCTTGATCAAGCATAGATTCTTCATCATCATCTTTAGAGCTAATCTTTCCTAACCATTGCTCATTTATATAAACATGACAGGTAGCACATGCACAACAACCACCACATGCTGCTTCAATATCAAGACCAGCATCTCTTAAAATTTCCATTAAAGTAGAGTTAGAATCACCCTCTAATTCATGTCTATTTCCATCTCGGTCAATTACTTTTATCTTCATGAAGGTTTCAATTTTTTGTGTAGATCTTTAGATGAAGTGGTGTAACGAAATACATTTTTTTTATCTGGAAAACAATATTTAAAACATTCTTGAGCCATTAAAGCAGCTTCATGAAAACCTGATAAAATTAATTTTAACTTTCCTGGATAAGTATTAATGTCTCCAATTGCAAAAATTGAAGGTACTGAAGTTTCAAATTTCTCTGTATCAACTTTAATTAAATTTTCCATTAAATTTAAGCCCCAGTTTGCTATTGGTCCTAGCTCCATTTTTAATCCAAAAAAAGGCAGTAAATAATCAACTTCAAAACTCTTTATATCATCGTTATTTTTTACTAACACTTTTATTTTATTATTTTTCAAATCTTCTATATTATGAATTTGGCCCAATAAAAAACTAACTTTTTTGACTTTTTCTAATTCAAGCATTTTGGTAACAGAGTCAGGCGCAGCTCTGAATTCTTTTCTTCTATGCATTAGAGTAACATTAGCAATTTTTGATAATTCATTAGCCCAATCTAACGCAGAGTCACCACCACCAACAATTAAAAGATCTTTACCTTCTAAAATAGATTTATTTCTCACTGCATACAAAATATTTTTTTCTTCTATAAGATCAATATTTTCAAGAGGTATTTTACGTGGAACAAAGCTTCCTGCTCCAGCTGCTATTACTATACACTTTGCTCTAATTTTATTGTTAAGACTTGTTTCAACTAACCATTCGTTTGATTCCATTTTAGCAATTTTTTCAACTTGCTGATTTAGATGATATACTGGTTTAAACGGCTTAGCTTGAGCCAATAAATCATCTGTAAGTTGCTGACCGGTAATTGAAACTCTAGATGGTATGTCATATATAGGTTTTTCTGGATAAAGTTCCGCACATTGACCGCCCGGTTTATCTAAATTATCAATTACGTGACAAGAAATATTTAGTAATCCTAGCTCAAAAATAGCAAATAAACCTACTGGTCCAGCTCCAATTATAATAACATCAGTTTTTTCAATCATGGGATTTAAATAACAATTTTTATTACTATTTCTATACAATATATTAACTTTTATGCAATTTACTGAATTAAATCTCAATTTCCATAAACCAATTATGTTATGGTTAATATTATTAACGATAATGGTGTTTTTGATTATTGTTATTGGAGGTTTAACAAGACTTACTGATTCAGGACTCTCAATGGTCGACTGGCGACCATTGCTTGGGACAATACCTCCCTTAAATCAAAATCAATGGCTAAGAGTTTTCAATGATTATCAGCTTACTCCAGAATTTATATATGTTAATAAAAATATGACCTTAGAAGAATTTAAATATATTTTTTGGTGGGAATGGTTTCATAGGTTTTTTGCTAGATTAATTGGTGTAGTTTTTTTAATTCCATTTTTATATTTCTTTTTAAAAAAATACTTAAATATATTTTTCTACAAAAGATTTAATATTATTTTTGTATTAGGTCTAATACAAGCTTTCGTTGGATGGTGGATGGTAAAAAGTGGCCTTCAAAATGACCCTTACGTAAGTGCTTATAGGTTAACATTTCACTTATCAAATGCAATTATAATTTATTCTTTATTGCTTTGGACTAGTATTGAATACTTTCATCTCAAAAGTAAAAGTTTTTTAGATTTTAAATCAAATAAATTTTTAATATTAATTTCAATATTACTTGTATTTCTTACTATATTAAGCGGGGGTTTTATGGCGGGCTCACATGCAGGTCAATCATTTAATACTTATCCTTTAATGAATGGAAAATTTATTCCTGATGATATTTATCTAAAAGAATTAGGTATTTGGAATTTATTTGAAAATACCGTAACTATAAATTTTAATCATAGATGGATTGCGACACTAACATTTATTTATACTTTTTCACTTTTTACATACATATTTATTAAAAAATTTATTGAGTTGCATAAAATAATTGTTTTACTAGTTTTATTTACTTTAAGTTTACAATTTTTTTTAGGAGTAATGGCATTAGTATCAAATGTTGCTATACAATATGCTAGTTTACATCAAACAAACTCAGTACTTTTACTATCAATTTTATTATTAGCTTATTTCAAATCAACAATAAAAGGAGTTTAATATGAACAAAAAAATACTTATTTTCGGAGGTACGGGCGCAATAGGTTTTTCTATTGCAAAAAAAATGAATGAAGAAGGTTATTCTCCAGTCATTATATCTAGAAATAAAGAAGACTTAGCAAGTAAAGCAGAAAATATTGGGTGTGAATATGAAACTTGTGATATTTTAGATAGTAATCAAATTGAAAATGTTTCAAAAAAATATAATGATGAAGTAGTTGGTTTAGCTTACTGTGTTGGGTCTATTAATTTAAAACCTCTTAGAATGTCAAAAAATGATGATTTTATTGATAGTTTTAAAATAAATACACTTGGAGCTATAAACGTGATTAAATCAAATTTACCTAGCTTAACAAAAAATAATGGATCAATTCTCCTTTTCTCAACAGTGGCAGTTCAACAAGGTTTTACTAATCATTCTATAGTTTCATCTTCAAAGGGGGCAATAGAGGGTTTAACACTAAGTTTGGCTGCTGAATTTGCTCCAAAAATAAGGGTTAATTGCATAGCCCCTAGCTTAACCGAATCAAAAATGTCACAAAAAATGGTTAGTAATGAAACCATAAAAAAGGCAATAGAGAATATGCATCCAATACCTAAGATAGGCCAAGGTGAAGATTTTGGAGATTTATCAAGTTTTCTTTTAAGTGAAAAAAATAGCTGGATTACTGGACAAATATTTCATATTGATGGAGGTAGATCTACACTAAGAATAAAAGCATGAAAATATTCTCATTATTTTTAATTTTAATTTTTTATAATATATCTGCAAATGCAGAAGTCTTCCCAATTCCAGAAGATAATGAGGTAAGCTTTGATGTAGTAAGAAAAAATAAAATAATTGGTAACTTAAATATAAAATTTATTAATGATAAAGAAAATTTAATTTTACATTCCGTTTTAGATATTGAGGTTAAGGTTTTATTTATTCCAGCTTATAAATTTTTTCAAGAGACAAAAGAAACATGGATTAATGGAAATTTCGTATCAATAGATGGCTTTACTGATTTTGAAGATAATAGAGAATATAAAATTGATGGTAAGGACGAGAACGGGGTTTTTAGAGTTATTGGAATGGATGGATTACTAGAATTAGATGAAAATATTGTACCACTAAATTACTGGAATAAGCAAATGCTAAAAGAAAAAGAGGTATTTGATACACAAAAAGGAATTTTAAGAAAAATAAGTGTTGAAAAGTTAAAAGATGAAAAAATAACAATTAACAATTCTAGAATAGAAACAGAAAAATTTATTTTTAATGCTTCGAAAAATCCAAAGGATAAAGGTCCTTTTCCTGAATATACTTTATGGTATCAAGAGGATGAACTTTTAAAAATGGAATTTAAAAATCCTAAGGATAAGAAAACTGTTACTATCATAAGGAGTGATTGGTAAAAATCAATGCCTAATAAAATAATTTGGATTACTGGAAGTTCTTCAGGAATTGGATTTGCTACTGCAAAACATTTTTTAAATAATAATTGGATTGTAATTATTAGCTCAAGTAACAGTGATAAATTAAAAAAAGCTAAAGAAAAACTTATAAACGATAATAAAGGTGAAAACCTCTTTACACTTAAATGTGATATAACTGATAAAAATGAAGTAAAAAAAACTATATTATTTATAGAAAATGAAATTGGGCAAATTGATATAGCGCTTCTAAATGCTGCTGCTTATTCTCCAAATACAAATCAAGAATTTGATATAAATAATTATGAATTACTTATTGACGTTAATTTAAAAGGTACTCTTTATTGTATAGATACTCTAAAAGATGTAATGAAAAATAGGGATAACACTATAGCAATTGTATCATCACCAATCGGTTATAGAGGTTGGCCAACTGCTGGTGCTTATGGAATGACTAAAGCGGCTCAATTAAATCTCTCAGAAAGTTTATTTTTTGATTTTAAAAAAATTGGAATTTCTATTAAAGTAATTAACCCAGGTTTTATTGATACTGAAGCTACGAGATTAAATTCCTTTAAAATGCCATTTTTAAAATCTGCTGAATTTGCTGCTGAAAAAATATACAAAGGTCTAGTTTATAAAAGTAGATTTGAGATTTATTTCCCTTTTACAATAGTATTCGTAGTAAAGATTTTAAGAATTCTTCCTTACAGAATATATTTTTTTCTATGGAAAAAGCTTGGTAAATTCTAATTAAATTCACCTATATAAATGCCCAAACCTTTAGCAACTTTTATAAGTGGGTCATTATTACTTAATGTTTGAGATTTTCCAGCAATATCATTTAGCGAAACATCTTTGACACTTCTATCTTGCCAAACAACCACCCTATTAAATTTCTTTTTTGCAATTAAATCCACAGCTTTAACTCCAAATGCGCTCGCAATAAGTCTGTCCCTATGTGTGGGTTGAGCACCTCTTTGAACATGACCAAGCACTGTTACTCGTGTCTCTGCGTCAGTAAGTTTATAAATTTCATCACCTAAATAAGCGCCAATACCACCTAATCTAACTTGACCATCAACATGCTTTACTGTCACTTTTCTCCCATCTTCTTTTTTAACTGCTTCTGCAACAACTATAAGGGCATGATTTCTACCTTTTGTTCGAATGCTATCTATGTGTTTAGCAATTCCTTTTATTGAGTATGGTATTTCAGGGATTAAGATTACATCTGCTCCACCCGCTATTCCTGCATTTAATGCTATGTGTCCAGCGTCTCTTCCCATAACTTCTAATATCATTGCTCTTCTATGACTAGCTGCTGTGGGTTGCAACATATCTAGAGCATTTGTAGCCACATCTACTGCTGTATCATACCCAATAGATAATTCATTATATTTAACATCATTATCAATAGTTTTTGGAATACCTATAAAATTTATATTTCCCTTCTTTGTCAAAGATTGCAAAAGTTTTAGACTTCCATCACCACCAATACCAATTAGAGCATCTAACTGTAATTTTTTAAAACTATCAATAATAAGTTGAGAAACTTCAATTTCTTTTCCTTTTTTTTTAATAGTTCCAAAAGGATTTCCTTTGTTATTAGATCCTAAAAAAGTTCCACCCATTCTCATTAAATTTCCATCAAAAAAATCAGGTTTTAATTCAATAACATCAATTGGATCTTTCATTAAACCCAAGGTTCCATCTCTTAATCCATAAACTTTCCAGCCATATTCATTTGTTGCACGAAGTGTTACGGCTCTAATAACTGCATTTAAGCCTGCACAATCTCCCCCACTTGTTAAAATACCTATTTTTTTTACCACGACGCGCTTATATACTATTATTTATTAATATAAATTTTAATTTTATGAATGATGACACTAAATTATTAGAAAAATTAAAAGAATATGAGCAAGAACATTCTGATCTTGATCAAATTTTAATACAATTACAAGAAAAGCATACTGTTGATTTTTTACAAATTCAAAGATTAAAAAAAAGAAAGCTAATTTTAAAAGACAGAATTGCTAATATTAAAAATGAATTAGAGCCGGACAGTATTGCTTAAATAGAATTTCTTACAAACTTGATTGCCTGAGGAAGGTAGTCTTTAAAAATATTAAATTTCGTTTTTAACTCTGGGATTTTTGAAACTCTTTTTAAACTTGAGTCTAAATGACCTTCAAGCAATGTTTGATTATTATTGTTAAAAAAGAAAAAAATAACTCTTGAATAAATACCTGCTAAAATTAACCTTTTTGTATAAAAATTAAAATCCACTGATGTATCACCAGCTATAAACCATATTTGATCTACACTTTTATACAGCTTATTTGGAAGAGAAAAATTTTTTTTTGGTATTAATAAGCTTAAAAAAATTTTTTTATAAAATTTTTTTTCTTTATCCATTATATTTATTTTTGAAAGTAATATTTTTCTAATTCTTTTATGAACTGGCAATCTTATTAAATCTAATTTTTTACAATAATTTTCAAGATCAATATTTAATTGCTCTAATACAAAATGTAAAAAATCATTTTTACCGCCAGGAAATAATAAATTCATTTCATCAATATTTAAATTATATTTTTTTGAAATATTTCTAAAAGTATTTGATGTAAGTCCATCGTCTGCAACAACAATTTTTGCAAATTTTAATATTTTTAGCCTTTTATTTAACAAATATTTATTTTTTGTTTTCATCATTATTTTTTTTCCAAAACTTTTCTATTTCCTCAGAGTATCCAAAAGCACTTTTATGAGCTAATCTTGAAGTATAAAGAACTCCATTAAGATGATCAAACTCATGTTGAATGACTCTCGCATGTAGATCTTCAACTTCACCAGCAATATTATTCCCGTTTAAATCTATGGCTGAATACTTTATTCGTTTAAATCTTCTTACTAAACCTGACATTCCTGGGATAGAAAGACAACCTTCCCAGTCATCTTCTGTTTCGTCTGAAAGCTTTTCAATTACTGGATTAATAAAAACTGATATGTTAATTTTATCATCATCTTCTATTTCTGGATTTCTATAAATAAACATTCTATGTGACAGATGTACTTGTGGAGCTGCCAATCCTATACCGTCAACATCTAGCATAGTTTCAGACATATCAAATACAATTTTTTTAAGATTCAACTCGTCTAAATTATTAATTTCATTAGTTTTTTTAACTAAAACAGGATGACCTAACTTTGCTATTTTTAAAATTGCCACGATTTATATATAGTCATATAGCATAAATATACCAATCTTTTTAATGAGATTTCAACATTTGCATTCACTATTACAATATGTTAAGTGCCTTTTCAAATATGACACTATTTGTAAACGTAAAAGATAATAATTTAGAACAAGCTATAAGAAGTCTTAAAAAAAAGATGCAAAGAGAAGGTTTGTACAAAGAAATGAAACTAAGAAAACATTTTGAAAAGCCATGTCTTAAAAGAGCAAGAGAAAAAGAAGAAAATATTCGCAGATCAAGAAAAACAGCTCGAAGAAATAATTCTTAAGCTAAACTTTTAACAATATCTTCACACATTTTTTTAGCATCACCAAATAACATAGTAGTGTTATCACGATAAAAAAGTTCATTATCAACTCCTGAATATCCTGTTGCCATTGATCTTTTAACAAACAAAACTGTTTGGGATTTTTCAACATCTAAGATAGGCATACCATAAATAGGTGATGTTTCATCTGTTTTTGCTGCAGGATTAGTAACATCATTTGCACCAATTACAAAAGACACCTCGGTCATTGGAAAATCATGATTTATTTCATCTAATTCTAAAACCTCTTCATAAGGAACGTTTGCTTCAGCAAGCAAAACATTCATGTGCCCAGGCATTCTTCCTGCAACTGGATGAATTGCATACCTAACATTAATTCCTTCTTTCTTAAGTATATCACCCATTTCTCTTAAAGCATGTTGAGCTTGTGCAACAGCCATTCCATAACCTGGTACAATAATTACTGAATCAGCATTTTTCATTATATATGCAGCATCTTCAGCATTACCTTGCTTAACTATTTTATCAGAATTATCCCCAACACTACTTGCTGCTTGCTCACCACCAAAACCGCCTAATACGACGCTTATAATAGATCTATTCATACCTTTACTCATTATGTAACTAAGAATAGCTCCAGAGGCACCAACAAGGGCTCCTGTAATAATTAACAAATTATTACTTAAAGTAAAACCAATTCCACATGCTGCCCAACCTGAATAAGAATTTAACATGGATACAACTACAGGCATATCTGCTCCACCTATGGGAATTACAACCAAAAAACCTAACAGTATTGAAACAATAACAATTGTCCAAAAAATTGATGGTGATTGATTTATAACAAAGATAACAATCAATGAGATAATTATAACTAGTATTAAGGCGTTTATAGTATGTTGAAATTTAAAGACAATTGGTTTTCCGGAGACAGTTCCTTGAAGTTTTCCAAATGCAAGTACTGACCCAGAGAATGTTATAGCTCCAATAAAGGTGCCTATGCTCATTTCTATTAAACTACTGGTTCCAATTGATCCAACTTTACCAATACCAAATGAAGCTGGATCATAAAAAGCGGCAGCGGCAACAAAAACTGCTGCTATACCAACCAAACTATGAAAAGCTGCTACTAACTGTGGTAGAGCTGTCATTTCTATTCTTAGGGCAATAAAGGCTCCTATAGCACCACCGATAATTATAGCTGCTCCAATTTCAACATAACTAAGAACTGATTTAAACATTAATGTTGTTATGATAGCTATAATCATACCAACAATTCCAAAAATATTTCCTAACCTTGATGATTCAGGATGTGACAAACCTCTTAGAGCAAATATAAACATTAATGCTGAAATAAGATACAAAACTGCAACCATATTTGCTGACATTTATTTAATCCTTTTTATCTTTTTTTGGTTTTTTCTTGAACATAGATAACATTCGATAAGTAACAATAAAGCCTCCAAATATATTAATGGAGGCAAGCACTACTCCTATAATTCCAAATATTTTAGAAGTATCATGTCCAAATGGACCTGCTGCCAAAATAGCTCCAACAATAATCACGCTTGAAATTGCATTTGTAACACCCATTAAAGGACTATGTAATGCAGGAGTAACTGACCAAACTACATAATATCCAATAATACAAGCTAGAAAAAATACTGTTAATCCAATTACAAAAACTTCAGAACTATGTGCTTCCATATTAATTAAACTGTTCCAATCTTAATTTTCCTTCATGTGTTAAAACAACCGCATTAACTATCTCATCTTCCCAGTTAAGATTAATTTTTTTATCTTCTTTATTTATAATTAAACTTAAGAAATTAAATATATTTTTTGCATACAAAGCAGATGCATCTTTTGCAACCCTACCTGGTACATTGGCATATCCAATAACTTTCACACCTTTATGCACAATAACTTCACCTATTTTACTAAGAGGACAATTACCTCCAGCCTCAACTGCCAGATCAACAACCACTGATCCAGAAGTCATGGATTCAACCATCTCTTGAGAAATTAATACTGGGGCTATCTTTCCTGGAATAAGAGCAGTACATATAACTATGTCTTGTTTTGCGATAGTCTCAGAAATTAGTTTAGCTTGTTTTTTTTTGTATTCCTCACTCATTTCTTTAGCATAACCACCTTCAGTTTCTGCATTGGTGGATTCTTCATCTTCTACCATAATAAATTTTCCACCCAGACTCTCTACTTGCTCTTTAGTTGCAGACCTAACATCAGTTGCAGACACCACAGCTCCTAATCTTTTTGCAGTTGCTATAGCTTGTAAACCAGCAACACCTACACCCAAAACCATAACTTTAGCAGGATTAACTCTTCCTGCAGCAGTCATCATCATAGGAAAGGCTTTACCAAATTGTTCAGCTGCATCTATAACACTTCTGTAACCAGCTAAATTTGCTTGAGAAGATAGAACGTCCATACTTTGAGCTCTACTAATTCTTGGAATTAACTCCATACAACAGGATATTATTTTTTTATTATTTAACGTATTAAAATATTTTTTATTTTCATAAGGATTTAATATGCCAATCAACACAGTATTTTCATTTAATTTATTAAGATCTTCCTCATTCGGCATTTTTACACAAAGACAAATATCTGCCTTTAAACATTCATTTCTTGATACAATTTTAGCTCCATTTTCTTTATAAAGTTCGTTTGGATAACCTGAATTTATACCAGCAACATCTTCAATTAAAACTTCTAAGCCCAGTCTTTGAAAAAGTTTAACCGCATCTGGTGTTAATGCTACTCTATTTTCATTATTAAAATTTTCTTTTAATGCTGAAATTTGCATAAGGGCTTATAGTTATAGGTTAGCTAACTTTAAAGTATTTTGTTGTTTTTCTGTTAATTTTTTTTGATCAAAGTTATCAATTAAATCATGAAATACCCTAAACCAATTTACTTCTGCCCTTAAATGCATGAATACGGAACCAAGTCCTACAGCAGCCCTATCCATAAACACGAACTCCTTTGGGGGTTTTACACCACCAATTTTTTTCAACTCTCGATGAACTTCAGATGCTATTTGAGCGCCATAAACCCCACTGTCACTTTCTTGAATTTTTTGAACTTTGTCCTCCATAAGGGGAGCATATAAAAAATTTGCCCATTTACTCAATATTTTTAGCTTATCTTTTGTAATATCATCAAAACCCCATTGCTCGTAAGCATGAACAGCAAGCGCTTCATCATTATTTTGCAGTGCAAAGTACAAATCAATGACACCTTTAATGAACTTTGATTTGAATATTCTCATACATCCAAAATCATAAAGATTAATACTAAGATCATCTTGAACTGAGTAATTACCTAAATGAGGATCTCCGTGAATAACCCCATAATCAAAAAATGGTTTGTACCATGCATAATACATATTTCTCGCAAGAGAATTTCTTACATCTTTTTTAGCATCTTTATATTCTAATATTGATTTCCCCTCTAACCAAGACATGGTTAACAATCTTTTAGTACTTAATTTGTCATAAGTCTTTGGAACATGAATAAAATTATCTTTAGAAAAAATTTCTCCAAAAACATTCATTAATTTTTTTTCTCTTTCATAATCTAATTCTTCATTTAGTCTTTCAGTTATTTCTTTATAGACCTCATCTGTTTTAATGGCTTTGTTATAACTTTGATAGATTGAAAAGATCATTTTTAATTGAGACAAGTCAGCACTTACAGCAGATTGCATATCAGGATATTGAAGTTTACAAGCTACTGATTCATCATTATTTAAAAAAGCTTTATGAACCTGACCCAGGGAAGCTGCCCTAGTTGCTTCTTTATCAAATTCTTTAAATTTTTTTTGCCAATCTTGAGATAATTCTGTTGCCATCCTTCTTTTAACAAATAACCAACCCATAGGCGGTGCGTTAGATTGTAAATGCAATAATTCTTTAGTATATTCGTCTGGCAGTAGATCAGGTATTGTTGCAGAAAGCTGAGCCACCTTCATAAGAGGGCCTTTTATCCCACCTAACGCTTCTCTGATTTCTAATGCGTGTTTTTCTTTATCAAGCTTAACACCTAAATATTTTTGACTCGCTAACTTTGTTGCAAGCTTACCAACTACACCGCCAACTTGAGCATACCTTTTGATTTGCTTTGCAATTGATCGTGACTCAGTATCTGCCATTTATAAAGTCTCCAATTCATCGATAAAACCTTCAATGACATTCAAACCTTTTTTCCAGAAAGATTTTTTTGATAAATTTAAATTAAATGGTCTAAATAATTCATCATATTTTTTAGAACCTCCACTTTTAAGTAAATTAATATATTTATCATCAAAATTCATTAATCCTTGCTCATAGGTATTAAATAAAGAATTAACTAAACAATCACCAAAAGCATATGCATAAACATAAAATGGAGAATGAATAAAATGAGGTATATAACTCCAGTAGTACTTGTATTCTTCTTCATACTTTATTGATGGTCCCAAACTTGCTTTTTGAACATCCATCCAGATAGAGCAAATTTTATCAATACTTAATTCTGAGTTTCTTCTCAATGTGTGGATCTCTTTTTCAAATTGGAAAAAGGCAATTTGTCTAATAACTGTGTTAAGCATATCTTCAACTTTATTTGCTAAAAGAGCTTTTCTTTCTTTTTTAGAGGTTGTCTGATTAAGTATTAATTTAAATGTAAGCATTTCGCCAAACACACTTGCAGTCTCTGCTAGAGTTAAAGGGGTTGATGCATTAAAATGTGTTTGATTTTTACCAGCTAGATATTGATGAACACCATGTCCTAGTTCATGAGCTAAAGTTGAGACATCTCTTGTCTTTCCTTGAAAATTAACAAGAATAAATGGGTGAACTGAAGCCACAGTTGAGGCTGCAAAAGCTCCTGGTGATTTACCTTCTAATACAGGAGCATGAATCCACTTTTCATCAAAAAATTTTTTAACAATATTTCCTATATTGGAATTAAATTCTGAATATGCATCAACAACTGTATGTTGTGCTTCTTTCCAAGAAAAAGTTTTAGAATTTTGAAAAGGTAACGGAGCATTTCTATCCCAATACATTAGATATTTTTTTTTAAACCATTTAGCTTTTAAAGCATAATATCGATGTGAAAGTTTTGGATAATATTCAACTACTGAACTAACCAGACTATCTACGACAGAGTCTTCAACAACATTTGATAAATTTCTTGCACTAATTGGAGTTGGAAGCTTTCTCCAGCTATCATTTATTGATTTATCTTTTGCTAAAGTATTTGTAATTGTAGCAAATATTTTTATATTATTGCCTAAAACTTTTCCAACAGATTTAGCAGCTAACTTTCGATTTGACTCATTTTTATCAGATAAAAAATTAAATATTTGTGCACTACTAAGCTCTTCTTTTTTAAATGGAAATTTCAGAGAGGCTATCAAATCATCAAATAATCTTATCCATGCAGAGTGAGAGGTAATACTTTTATCTTGAAGAATTTTTTCAATTTTTAAATCTAATTGATAAGGCTTAAAAGATCTTTTGTTAATAATCCAGTTTTTATAGATTTGAAGTTTTTTGTTTTTAACTAGTATATTAATTTTTTTTTCTGATATCTTATTTAATTCAAGAGTAAAAAAAATTATTGAAGAAGCATAATTTGTTATGGTCTCTTGCATTTGTTGATAAAAAATTTTATTTTTTTCATTATTGCCATCTTCTGCAACTAATAAATGAGCATAGGATAATATTTTATCCATCAACACATCTATTTGCTCTAATTGATAAATTGCTTTGTACAAATTATTAGCAGTTAATAAATGAACTTTATTTTGATATTTTTTTTCAAACTTAAGGCTATCATTTTTTATATTATTTAAATCTCTGATTAGGCTCTTATCTTTTTGAGATAGATATAAATCTTTGAGGTTCCAAATAGGTAATTTTCCAAGGTTATTTTGCGCATTAGTTTGATTATTTTTTGTATTCATAGTATGAAATCAATATAGGTATTATTTATACTGTTTGTAGGGAGGTAAAGTCAAATGTCTATCAATTTCGATAATTATCAGAATATTGTCTCCATGTTTTTTGAAAAATCAAAAGAGATGAAAACCAAACCTTATTTATGGAAAAAAAATAATAATATATTTGAATCTCTCTCTTGGGAAGATGTTGAGTTATCAGTGAAGTCTATCGCAAGATCACTTATAGATTTAGGTATATTAAAAGGTGATAGAGTAGTGATATTATCGGAAAATAGGCCTGAATGGCAAATTGCAGATTTAGCAATAATGTCAATTGGCGCAATAACTGTCCCAGTTTATACTACAAGCACAACTGCAGATTATAGTCATGTTATCAATCATTCAGGTGCAAGGTGTATGATTATATCTTCTCACGAACTTTGTATTAAAGCTCTTCCTGCTGTTGAGAGTTCTGCTGATTGCAAAAACGTTATTAAGATCAATGATGATGGTCAATCATATAGTAATCCTGTTAATATATTAAAATGGAATGATCTTATTAAAAATCAAGAAAACGATAACTATGTTTTTGATGAAGAAATTAAATCTATCAAAAGAACTGATACTGCATGTATTATTTACACATCTGGAACTGGTGGTAACCCAAAAGGTGTGATGCTTAGTCATGGAGCAATGCTGTCAAACTGTAAAGGTGCACAAATATTATTAAAAAACCTTTTAGAAGGTATGGATGAAATTAAATTCCTTTCTTGGTTACCTTTATCGCACTCATATGAACATACTTTGCAGTTTTTTACTTTAGGTATAGGGGCTCAAGTTTATTACTCGGAAGGAATTGATAAATTAGTTGTTAATATGGGTGAAGTTAGTCCACATTTTATGACTGCTGTTCCACGATTTTATGACTCACTACATACAAGAATTTCACAAGGTTTGAAGAAACAAGGCAAATTAAGCCAAACTCTTTTTGCAGCTACTTTAAGATTAGGTAAGAAAAAATATAATGGAGAAAAACTAAGTTTTACTGAAAATTTTACAAACAGTATTCTTGATAAATTAGTTAGAAGGAAGGTAAATAAAAGATTTGGCGGATCATTGAAAGCACTCATTTCAGGAGGTTCAGCTCTTAACTTTGAGGTCGGTCTGTATTTGACTGCTTTAGGATTACCTTTATTGCAAGGATATGGACAAACTGAGACTGCCCCAGTTGTTTCTGCTAACCCTCCAGAAAAAGTAAAACTAGATACTGTTGGACCTCTTTTTCATGGAGTTAAAGTAAAAATTGCTAATGATGGAGAAATTTTAGTTAGTGGAGAAAACGTAATGAATGGCTATTGGAATGATCCAGATGCAACATCTAAAACACTAATTAATGGTTGGATCCATACAGGGGATATTGGTGAATTTGATGAAGAAGATTATCTAAAAATTACTGATAGAAAAAAAGATATTCTAGTAAATGCTGGTGGGGATAATATTTCACCATCAAGAGTTGAGGCAAAACTTGATATAGAACCTGAAATAGCACAATCAATGCTTTATGGAGATTTTAAAAATTATTTAGTGGCAGTAATAGTCCCGGATAAAGATTTTGCACTCAATTGGGCAAAGGAGAATTCTAAAGATCAGATTTTGGAATCAATTGTTAAAGAAGATGATTTCAATAAAGTTATTAAAGAGGTTGTAAATAAAGTAAATAAAAATTTATCAGTAATAGAGCAAGTAAGAAAATTTATATTAATTGATCATGAGTTTACCATTGAAAATAGTATGATGACACCCTCAATGAAAGTTCGTCGATTTGTAGTAAAAGATAAATATGGAGATCAATTAGAGCAACTTTATTAATACTATTTATTATTAAAATCTTCTAATTGTTCTTTTGTAGCTTCTTTTTGATGCTTTGCTTTCCATTCATCATATGGCATACCATAAATTAATTCTCTTGATTGATTATAATCTAAGTTAATATTCTTTTTTTCAGCAGCAGCTAAGTACCATTTTGATAAACAGTTTCTACAAAATCCAGATAAATTCATTAAATCTATGTTTTGTACATCAGTTCTAGTCTGCAGATGACTTATTAATCTTTCAGCAACATCTGCTAATAATTCTCTATCAAATTTTTTACTCATAATTACTCAATTAAGTTTAAATTCATTTAAATTAAATATATATACTTATATAAAATAAATGAAACGTAATAGAAAAGCTAAAATTTTAGCAACTTTGGGCCCTGCATCATCTTCTAGTGATATAATTGAAAACATTTTCAAAGCAGGATGCGATGTATTTAGACTTAACTTCTCCCATGGCACTGTTGAAACTCATCGTCAAAATTTAGAAAGTATAAGAAATTTAGAAGAAAAATATGATCATGCAACTTGTGTTTTAGCTGATTTACAAGGCCCTAAACTTCGAGTTGGTGATTTTAAAAATACTCAAGAAGACCTAAAAAAAGGTCAAAAATTTATCTTAGATACAAATTCAGAGTTAGGCGATGACAAAAGAGTTAATTTTCCTCATTCAGAAATCTATGAACATTTAACACCTAATAGTATATTATTAATAAATGATGGGAGAGTAAGACTTCAAGTATTAGAACAATATAAAGATCAATTAATTACTGAAGTTTTGAATGATGGTATCATCTCTAACAACAAAGGAGTAAATATTCCTGACGTTATACTTCCTATAGACTCACTTACTAATAAAGACAGGGCTGATTTACAAAAAGCTCTTGAAATGAATGTTGATTGGGTTGCACTTTCATTTGTTCAACAAGCTAATGATATTCTTAAGTTAAAAAAAATTATTGATGGAAAAGCTCTCATAATGGCTAAAATAGAAAAACCATCTGCCGTTAAAAATATTGATGAAATTATTAAGGTAGCTGATGGAATTATGATTGCAAGAGGTGATCTTGGTGTGGAGATGCCTACTGAAAAAGTTCCAATAGTGCAAAAAAATATTATCAAAAGATGTCGTCATTTTGGAAAACCAGTAGTAGTTGCTACACAAATGTTAGAAAGTATGATCTCAAATTTAGTTCCAACAAGAGCTGAAGCTTCTGACGTTGCCAATGCAATATATGATGGAACTGATGCGGTAATGTTATCAGGTGAGTCCGCAGTAGGTGATTATCCAATAGAATCAGTATCAACAATGAATAATATTATTGAGAATGTAGAAAAAGATAAAAATAATTTTAATTTAGCAATTGACAATTTAGTTTCTGATAGAAAAGTTGACAACACGGATGCAATAACTAATGCAGCTTATTCAATTGCAAATAATGCTGGAGCAAAAGCAATAATAACTTTTTCTGTTAGTGGAAAGACAACAATGAGAATGGCCAGGGAAAGGGCTCCCGTTCAAATCATAGGCCTTTCTCCAAATATTAAAACTGCAAGAAAAATGCAAATTATATGGGGTGTTAATTCTTGTTATTCTACTAAAGATGCAGTTAATACAACTGAAATGGTAAATATTGCATGTACTTTAGTTAAAAATAAAAACTTAGTTAAAGCAGATGATAATGTAATTATTACTGCAGGTGTTCCATTTGGAAATGCTGGTTCAACTAATTTGTTGAGAATAGCTAAAATAATTGATGATAAAGATCTTACTTAAGTTTTGCACAGGCTCTTTTAATTCTTGCGCAAGCATCTTTTAGTACTTCATCACTAGTTGCATAAGATAATCTAAAATAAGGTGATAAACCAAATGCAGCTCCATGTACTCCTGCAATGCCTTCACTTTCTAATAAATAAGTCATAAAATCCTCATCATTAGAAATTTTCTTACCTTCTAAAGTTTCTTTACCAATTACACCTTCGCAAGAAGGATATACATAAAATGCTCCTTCAGGTGTTAGGCAACTTAATCCATCTATATTATTTAATAAATTAACAACTAAATCTCTCCTCCTTACAAATGCCTCATTATGATCTTTTATAAATTCTTGAGGCCCATTTAATGCCTCTACAGCAGCAGCCATTGAAATTGAAGAAGTAGAAGTATTGCTTTGAGATTGGATTTTATTCATAGCTGCAATAATTTCTTTTGCAGCCCCGCAATAACCTAATCTCCAGCCAGTCATACAATACGCTTTTGAAACTCCATTTAAAGTCAAGCATCTATCTTTTAATTTTGGTTCAACTGAAGCAATTGTTGTAAATTCTAAGTTGTCATAAATAACTTTTTCATAAATATCATCAGACATAATTAAAACTTGCGGATACTTTAATAAAACTTCTGCTAATTCTTTTAGTTCTTGCTTTGAATAAAGACTTCCTGTTGGATTGCTTGGACTATTGAGCATTAACCATTTTGTTTTATCAGTAATACTTTTTTCCAGTTGATCTGCAGTTATTTTAAAATTTTGATTTTCAGGACATTGAACGATAACAGGTTTTCCTTCTGCCAATAAAACTATATCAGGATAGCTAACCCAAAATGGTGCTGGGATAATTACTTCATCATTTGGATTAATTGTAGCCATCATAGCATTGTAAATTATATGTTTTCCACCAACACCCACAATTATTTCATCTAAATCATAATTTAGATTATTATCTTTTAAAAATTTAGATTGAATAGCTTTTTGCAGTTCTGGAGTTCCTTTGCCAGGCACATATCTTGTTTTACCAGCATCCATTGCGTCAGAAGCTGCTTTTCTTATATTATGAGGTGTATCAAAGTCAGGCTCACCAGCGGCTAATACTAAAACGTCTTTACCTTCTGCCCTTAAAGCATTAGCCTTAATGTTAATACCTACTGTCATAGAAGGTTTTATTCTCTTTAATCTATCAGCAATAAAAGTCATAAATTCAAATTATATAATGCTCAATAATTAGACTTATACATGTAAACAATAGAAAAATTGAAAATATTCTCCTTAAAGTGACTTTGTTCACATTAACAGAAACTTTGGCTCCTAAATTTGCAGTAAATATACTTGTTGATGATACCAACAAAACAATAGCTATATTTAAATAACCAAAAGACAAAGGTGGAAGAACATCAATATTAGAGCCAGAAATAATCAATATTATTACGCCTGGAAAAGCAATAAAAAATCCTAAAGTTGCTGATGTTCCAACAGCTTCATGTATTTTTTTTGAAAACATAGTTAAAGTTGGTACGCTAAAACTCCCTCCTCCTATTCCAATTAATACAGACATAAAACCTATTAAAGAACTTATAATTAAATTTATAAATTTAGATTTTGGAATATCCTTAGATATAATAATTGGATCTCTTTGAAACGCCATATTTAAAGCAATTAAAAAAGCAAGACAGATAAAAATATTTACTAAAACCTCTCCAGAAATAATGCTGGCACTATAAGAACCTGCTAATGATCCTAAAACTATACCAGGAACCCATGTTCTTAGAATTTTAAAATTTACATTTTTAAGTTTTATATGAGTCCGTATTGAAGAAATTGAAGTAAAGCATATTACTCCTAGTGAAGAAGCAATTGCAATATGCATTGCATAATCTGATGAGTAGTCCAAGTAAAGAAGAACGAAATAACTTATTGGAACAATTATAATACCTCCACCAACTCCCAATAAGCCAGCCATAAAACCAGATATAATTCCAGTGATTAGAAAAATTATTATTAAACTTATCAATTTTTACCCTTTGTTTATTTTTTATTGTAGTAATCCTTTTAAAATAAAAGTAAATTAATTCTATGCAACATATTCATTGGTTAGGTACTGGTTTATCATCAATTCCTGGGATTAGAAGGTTAGCTAAAAAATATGATAATTTAACCATTTGGAACAGAACTTTAGAAAAAGCAGAGCAAAGCATTAATCATGTTAACAAAGACAATGTTGTGGCAAAAAAATTCGATATGCAGGTACTAAGTAACTCGCTAAAAGTTGGAGATATAGTTGTTTCACAATTACCTGCAGATCATCATTTATCGATTGCAAGATTATGCTTAGAACAAAAATGCCATTTTGCTACAAGCAGTTATATTTCTTCTGATATGAAAATTCTAGATAATGATGCAAAAAAAAGTAATTTGGTTTTTGTAAATGAAGTTGGTCTAGATCCAGGAATAGATCATTTTTTTTCACATCTACTCGTTAAAAAATTAAAAGATACAAATTTAAGTGATTTAGATGTTACATACCATTCATATTGTGGAGGCTTTCCAGCAATACCTAATGATTTTAAATATAAATTTAGCTGGTCTCCGGTTGGGGTTATCAAAGCACTAAACAATGATGCAAAATTTGTAAAAAATTTTGAGACTGTAACAAAGACACCTTATAAAAATGTTGGAAAATATACTGTAAATAATGAAATATATGAGGCTTATCCAAATAGAGACTCAACACCGTATATTAAGGAGTATAAATTTGATCCACAATGGAAAACTCAAGAATTTGTGAGAGGTACATTAAGGCTTAATGGTTGGGAAAGTGCATGGGCTGATATCTTTGAAATGCTTGATAATAAATCACCAGAACTTGATAAAGAAATAGATAATCTTGGTTCAGAGTTATGGAAAAAACATCCTTATTTTTCAGAAGAACAAGACCGTGTAGTCTTATTTGTAAAATTATTAGCCAATAAAGATAATAAGGAAGTTTTTAATGGTTTTTATTTTTTAGATGAAAAAGGATCTGGTGAAAATACTGCTATGGGTAAATTAGTTTCTATTACTCTATCTTGTGCTATTGATCTAATTATACAAAACAAAATGCCTTATGGTGTTCAAGCAGCACCTCATG
>JBJKYR010000050.1:0-34790 GCA_045560945.1 Alphaproteobacteria bacterium
GTTTGAAATTATATTCATTTATATTCAAGTTGGAAGTTATGAAAATTTTTAAATCTTCATTGTTACAATGATTAATTATATGAAAAATATCTTCTTCTTTAATTTTTAGAAATAAATTATCTATTGCAACATTTTTTTTTAAGTTAAGTATATCCTTCAAGTTATCTTTATATAATATGGAATTATTATTTTTGATCCACATATTCATCAAATGAGATTTGCCAGATTTAATAGGTGCTTTTAAGAAAATATTTTTTATTTTGTTATTATTAATTATAATATTATATGAATCAAAATTAGTACTATTTACAAAAAAATTTGATGAATCTTTAATTTCTTTTAAATTATAATTAAAATATTCTTGCTGGTTCATAAGATTTTAATACTACATTTATCGTTATAAGATTTTAATTCAAGTTTATCTTTATATAAGGAATTTATTAAAATATTTAAATTCCCATAATATATTAAATTGTATGTACTATTATTATAAGATATTGATTCAGCATTTATTTTTTTAATTATATTATTATTTTTAATAATTTCTTTTATTTTTTTTAATTCAATTAAATTTAATGTTTTTATTCTGCAAGTTAGATTAGTAATTTTTGATGAATCAACAATATTATTATTTTTCCAATAATTTAAAGCTTTATGATGTAAATTATTAAAGAATAATTCATAATTGATTTCTGAAAAATAGGTACTATCTATTAATTCAAAATTATTATTTTTATAAACATATGAATTTATATTAACACTATTCAAGTCAGATATTGAATGGACCAAAAGAATATTTTTGTATTTATACTTATCTATTAACTGTTCATAATTTTTTATTTTTTTTGATAAAAAATCTTCTTTTTTTATAATATATCTATCGTTTATATCTAAATTAGGTGTAACAAAATATTTATATTTTAAATCATTTGAAAACAAATACTCATAAAAATTATTTTCTTTTGATAAAATTTTTTCAGAAAAAAGTTTTTGATCAAAAATAATTATTAAATATTTCTCTGGATCATAAGATATAAAATTAATATTGTTATCTATAAAGTAATTAATAATTTTTGACTTATCATATGTAAGTTGTATTTTAGATGAATAATTGTTATTATTTATTTTTTCTTCATTAATATTCAAGCTAAATAAAAAATTGTTAATTAAATCAATTGTTGTTAAATTATTTAATTTTTCATACTCATAATCAGTTAGCAATGAATAAATTAATTTTTTAAAACTGTCATGCTTATATATGTTAATAAATTCTTCTTTTTTCAATTTAATATTTTCAGATATAAACTGAATTTCATATTCATCAGAATAATATAAGTCTTTAGAAAATGAATAATTGGTTAAAAACCATGCAATCACAATATATTTAATAATTCGCATAAATTTTAAACTTGTAATTTTAAAAAATAAAACTTAAATTAGTTATATGGATTATACTAAAGATAATATAGTCAAAGATAAGGCAAAAACTTGGAAATCTTTTAATAAACTAACAATTTATACTATAATTCTTATTGCTATTATTCTTGTTATAATTTTTAATCTCTTTTAACTATCCTACTATTTCTTTTTCTGTAAAAAAAAAATTTATTTCTTTTTCAGCATTTTCATCAGAGTCTGATCCATGAACAGAATTTTCTTGAACATTTAAAGCAAAAAGTTTTCTAATCGTTCCATCTGAAGCATTTTCTGGATTTGTTGCACCCATTACTTCTCTATATTTTTTAACTGCATTATCACTTGAAAGTACTTGGACTACAACTGGCTCAGAAGTCATATATTCTACTAGGTCTGAAAAGAAAGGTTTATCATTGTGAATATCATAAAATTGTTGAGCTTGATCATTAGTCATCTTTATTCTTTTTTGTGCTATAATTCTTAAGCCATTTTTTTCAATTAACTCATTTATACTTCCTGTTATATTTCTTTTTGTTGCATCAGGTTTAATTATTGAAAATGTCCTACTCATAAAAACTCCATTGTGTATAATTGAAATTTGTTACTATATATATATTTAAATTTGTCCACATTTTGATGAAAATGAATTTAAAATCTGTAATATGAAAATTTCTAAAATTTAAGTACACAAGACTATATATGAAATATAATATACTAAAAATTGATCTAATATAATCTGAGAGAAATTAATAAAATAATTTATTATGATAATGAATAATTTATTTAAAATATATTTTAAATATGAATAAATTAAATATTTATATTTTTAATGAACTGTTAAAAGGTTTTTTACTTATTTTTTTTATTTTTATATCTATAGCTTGGTTATTACAGTTTACTAGATTAATTTCTTTATCTAACTTGCTACAAATAGATTCACTAACAATTCTAATTTTGTCTGTGTATCTTATACCAAATTTATTCACAATTATTTTGCCATTTATAGTAATAATTGGAATATCAATAACATTTATTAAATTATTTAAAGATAGAGAAATAATATCAATTTATTCTCTTGGTTTAAATATAAATGTAATTAAAAAACCATTAATATTTTTTTCATTATTAGTAATACTAATAAGTATATTTTTTAATTTTTATTTTTCTCCTAATATTTATGAGAAATATAAATTAAATGAATATGAATTAAGAAATACAATCAATTTTGAGAAGATAATTTTTTCAAATTTTTTAGAACTAAATGAAAGTACAATTATTGATTTTAAAAGAAATAAGAAACAATTTAATGATATATTTATTAATTACTCAAACAATAAAGAAAATATCATCTATTCAAAAAAAGGGACAATTAAAAAAGAAAAGGATAAATATCTATTTAATCTCTATGATGGATTTAAACTAACTTTATTAGATAATGGAGATATTGAAAAACTTGAATTTGCAGTTTATAATTTACAATTTGAGGATAAAAATTTCAAAGAATATAACAATTTTGATAAAAATACCTCAAATTTTATAGAAGACATAATGCTTAAGGATTATTTAAATCTTTCATATAAATTTTATGATAGTTTAATTTTTATAATAATCTTTCTTTTCTTTTATTTCTATAATTTAAAAAAATATAAATTTGATATTAAAAATATATTAATTTTTATTTCATCATGCACAACAATTTTAATTATTAATCAAATAATTAAAAACTTAAATTCATCATATTTTTTTTATTTATTTTCTACTATTACTTACTTGTTATTTTTTTTAATAATTTTTTACTATATTGCATATAAAAGAAGTGAATAAAATTAATTTATATATTTTTAAAATTACAAATAAATACTTATTAATAAATTTAATATTAGTACTAAGCTTAGTTACATTTATAAATTTAATTGAAATTGCAAGAAATCTTACTGACAGTAATCAGACTCTATTAAATTATTTATTTTTAACTTTGCTAAAAATTCCAACCATTATAAATGAAATATTTCCTTTTGTGACAATAATATCTATCTCTTTTTTGTTCAGATATCTAATTAATAATAATGAAATTACATCAATGAGAAATATTGGATATTCTATATTTGATATTTTCTTACCAGTAGCAATTTCTATTTTCTTATTTGGATGTTTTAATCTTATATTTTTAAATCCTATTTCTTCAAATTTAGAAAAGCAATATGAAAAAATTTTAAATAAAAAAAATCTTGATATGTATTCAATTAAAATTTCATCTGATATTATGAGAATAAAAAATATCAATGATGAGTATGGTATAAATTTTATTGAAATTAAAAAAATCGATGTTAACAGCATGATTGCTAGTGATATTAAAATTTTAAAAATAAATGACTTAAAATCAGAATTAATAATAGCAAATAATGGAAAAATAAAAGATAAAAAATTTTTTTTAGATGAAGTAAAAATTTTCGATATTATTGAAAATAAATATATAGAAAAAAGTAGCACAATCTTAGATCTTAATTTTTCAAAAGAAAATATTATCAACTCAATTATTAACTATAAGAATGTTCCATTTTATGACTATTTATCTCATACAAAAACCTTAAAGAAGTTTAATTTACATTCTTCCGAAATTAGTCTTTATTATTTGTCTGAAATTTTAAACCCTTTTTTTCTTGTTATGTTAGGATTTGTAATTTTAGGCTTTTCTGCAAAATTCAGACGAAATGAAAATTTTTTCAAAATTTTATTTATTGCTATTTTAATTGGTTTTGTAATATTTTTTTTAAGAGAAATTATTTATAAAATTACTTTATCTTATAATATTAACTTCTTTTTTTCTTACAGTGTAATATTCATGTTACCATTTTTAATCGGATTATATAAAGTGCTTCAGATAGAAAATGACTAATAATAAATTTGCAATTAATTTTAAATATTTTTTTCTATTTCTTTTAATTACTATTTTGTCTTTTAATTCTCAAAATGCCAGTGAAATTCTTATTTATGCTGATGAAATCTTTTATGATAAAAATGAGAATTTGGTAGGTAAAGGTAAAGCTAAAATACTTTATCAAAATCAAATAATTAATTCAGAATTAATAATTTATAACAAAATATCTAAAAAATTAATAATTCCAAAAAGTTTTACATATAAAGATAATCAAAACAATTTATTCTATGGAACAGAGGGTTCTTTTAATACAAATTTTACTAAAGGATTTATCAAAGATGTTAAGATTTTATTAAATGATGGATCAAGAATTGTGGGTAATAAATTTGAAAGAGATGACAATATAGATATTATTTCTAAAGGGGTATATTCACCATGTAAATCAAGAATAAAAATCAAAAATTTTATATGTCCCACTTGGCAACTTGAAGGTGAAAAAATACTACATGATAATGATAGTTTATTGTTATATCAAAAACATTCAAAAATGAGAGTTTTAAACCTACCAGTTTTTTATTTACCATATATAGTCACCCCCTCACCTTTAAGAAAAGAAAGAAAATCTGGTTTTTTAAATCCTTCAATAAATTTTAATTTTTTCGATACCAAAGTTTCTCAATCAACTTCTTTGCCTTATTATTTTAATATTTCTGAGGATAAAGAATTAACATTTACCCCCACAATAAATTATGGAGGTGGTGTAGACTCATCACAACGATTTTTATTTGAATATAATCAATTGATTTCAGGTGGATCACTTAGTGCAGATTTAAGTGTTGATAGTAAATTTGAAGAACAAAATAACAATAAATGGTTATCGGATGCAAGCTTAATAACTGGTTATAAAAAAAATATTAATACAAAATATTCTCTAGATTTTGAATCTGCTTTAGAGACTTCTAAAAATTATATCCAATCAACAAACCCAAATAACAATTTAAGTTATACAAGTTCTCTAGCTACAAAAATTAATTTAAAAGGATATAATTTAAGAAAAATTGATGATAAATTGCTGATAAATTTTAGCACATATCAAACCAACCAAAATAATGATGATAATAGTTCTGTTCCTACAGTTTTGCCCTTCATCAATTATAATTCTGGAACATACAAATATAATCAAATAGATTATGAAAATAAGTATGAATTTTATAATATTTTTAGAGATAAAAAAACTAATAGCTATGCTAAAGAACAACAAAAGTTATCACACGATTTATCCTTTTCAAAAAAATATATCGATTTTAATTCTAATATTAATCTTCAAGGTCAATTATATAATCAATTTTACAATACTATAAAAAAAAATGTTAGAGGTAGTGAGACCTATTCTGGAAATATTGCTAGATCATTTCCAATTTTTGGAATAAAAATAGACACACCTTTTAAATTTCAAAAAAATCTATTGGATCTAACTTACAAACCAAGTCTCTCTCTAATTTTGAGTCCAGGAAAATCTAATTCAGAAAAAATATCAAATGAAGACTCATCATTAAATACATATAGTGCAACAAATGAGATAAGATTAAATAGGTATACCGGAAGTGATAAATTAGATAATTCGAAAAGACTAGTTACATCATTTGATATTAGTAATAATAACTTTCAAATAAATTTATCTCAGTCATACGAATTTACTGATAATAGTAATTTTCATAAAGATAGTGGAAATAATGAAAATTTAGGGAACTTATTAGGTAGTTTCAATTACAATAAATTCAAAAATGTATTTGAATACAATTTTAGGTATGATCACTCTAATAAGTTTTTAAAACAACAAAATATAAACTATGAAAATGCTAACTCTTTGGGAAAAATTGAATTATCTTATTTAGATCAAAATAGTGAATCAGATTCAGTAATTATGAATGATATTGAAACACTTAACTATTCATTAAGTTCAAAAAAAATTAAAAAATTTTCGCAAATTAGCTTAACAGGTTTGTATAATCTGAAATCCAGTAATAATACTGAATACGGATTAAATTATACTTATTTTGATGAATGTTTTGGTATAAATGTAGACTTTAATCGAAAATCTTATACTGAAGATACTTTAAAGCCTCAAGATACGTTAACAATTATGTTTTCTTTTAAAAATGTTGGATCATACAGATCAACTAATTTAGCTGTATCTGAGAATGATAAACAAGATATAAGATGGGAAAGCAATTCTGTTAAAAATGAATTATTTAACTAAATTTTTTTTTATAATATTACTGTTTATAAACACTATTATATATGCAGATGAGAATAAAATATTATTCAAAGTTAATGAAAATATATTTAGTACAATAGATTTAAAAAATCGTATCAAATATTTAGAAATATTAAACTCAAATAGTTTTGATTCAGAAATGAAAATTGAACTAATTAATGATTATTTTAGTGCAGTTATATTCTATGAATATGTAAAGGGCAAAGATATCTTGAATAATATTTTAAAAAAAGAAAGTCAAAATCTGTATGAACAAATCATACTTAATAATAATGAAATCAATAATCATCTTAGTATGGAAACAATTAAAAATAATATTAAATATGATTTTTCAAGAAAGATTGTTTTAGAAAATATTTTAGATAATTATAAAGAATATATTTTTAGTAATCCTAATGATTTAAATTTTATATATAGTTATAAAATTAAATATCTTACCATACCTTTGGAAAGATTATTGCCGAATACAGAATTTCAAAATGTAATTAATTCTAGAAATTTTATTAAACTAAATAATTACTTAGAAGATAATAAAATTGATTATCATTTAGATGAAATTGAAATAAAAGATTTTGATAAAATTAATACAAAAATTAAAAACTTAACTATTACACCAAAAAAATATATTTTTGAAAAAAATTTAAATTTTTACAAAATTACCAAAGTAGAGAAAAGATTAGAAATAAGTAATGGTGTATATTATCGACTGATTAATTTTGAAACAAATCAAAATCTTAAAAAAGATCAAGAGAATTGTAGCTTTATTCAATCATTAGATAATATAAAAACATCAAAAGAGTATGAATTTAACAAATTAAATAATCAAATAAAAAACAATTTAGTATCTATTGATGATTTTATAATTTTTGAAAACAATAATTTATATAATTATATATTTTTATGTGAAATCAGAGTTAATGAGGAATTTTTAAAAGAAATCAATATTAATAAAAAAATAAGTATTGCTGCTAAAAATATCGAATTAGATTTCATAAATAAATATTCAAAAAAATATAATGCTAAAAAATACTATGAATAAATTAATAGCAGTATCTGTAGGTGATATAAAGGGTATAGGTATAGAAATATTAATTAAAGAATGGAAAAAGAAAAAAATAAAAAATTTTGTTTTAATTACCAATTATAATTTATTTAAAAAATATATTATTACAAAAAAAATTAAAATTAAAACTTTTAAATCATCAATAATAAATAATAAATTAAATATATCTAGAGATTCTTTTAATATTTTTGATATTAAAGCTTCAAATTATGATAAAAACACACTGGAATCAATTAAAAAAAGCTATCAATTAGTAATAAAAAAATATTGTATTGGCATTGTTACTTTGCCAATAAATAAAAAAAAAATAAATAAAATCAATTCAAATTTTATCGACCAAACAACTTTTTTTACAAAGAAAAACGATAAAGCATATTCTAATATGATTTTTATATATAAAAATAATTTTTTTGTTCCATTAACTGAGCATATTAAATTAAGTAATGTTTCTAAAAATTTTAAAAATTCTAATAAAATGATTAATAAAATTAAAAAACTTAATAAAACACTAATAAGAGATTTTGAGATCATTAATCCAAAATATATAATGGCAGGTATAAACCCACATAGTGGGGAAAAAGGTTTGATAAGCAATGAGGATCAAAAATACCTTACACCGATAGTTAAAAAATTATATAAAATAAATATAAGAATAAAAGGCCCAATTTCACCAGATGCAATTGTGAATAAAAAGAATTTAAAATATAATGATTGTTTTATTTTCACCTACCATGATCAAGCTTTAATCCCTTTTAATCTAATTTCAAATTATGCAGGTGTAAATTATACATCAGGTTTAGACATAATAAGAGTTTCACCTGATCACGGTACAGCATATGATATGGTCGGGGAAAAAAATAAATCATCATTAGGAATACTTAACAGTTTTAAATTAGTTAATAAAATATCTTTAAATAGAAATAAATATGATAATACCGAAAAAATCACTAGGACAAAATTTTCTAATTGATAAAAATATAATCAAAAAAATTACCAATCAGACTAATATAAAAAATGAAAATATTGTTGAGATAGGTCCAGGTTTAGGAAATTTAACAGACTTTATAATAATTAAAAAACCTAAGACTTTAATATTAATTGAAAAAGATTTAACATTATTTAATTATCTTAAAATAAAATATAAAGATCAAAAAAATATCAAAATAATTAACCAAGATGCACTAGAGTATAATTTTACAAAATTACATAATATAAAAATTATATCAAATCTTCCTTATAATCTTAGTACTAAAATAATAATAAAACTTATATTCTATAATAAAAATATCAAAAATATGCTCTTCATGATTCAAAAAGAGTTAGCAGAAAAATTTGATTATAATAAAAACAAAATTAATAAATATAAATTCATTATCAAGTACTGTGCAAATTACAGAATGTTATTTAACGTAAGCAACAATGTTTTTTACCCTAAACCAAAAGTTAATTCAAAAGTAGTTGAATTTAAATTAAAAAAAATTCAAATTGATGAAAAAAGATTATTAAATTTTACAAATATGATATTTAAAAATAAAAGAAAAAATTTGAGAAATAAAATTAAAAATTCTAAATTGATTAATGAAAAAATTCTGAGTAAGAGGGTTGAGGAGCTTAATTTTAAAGAATTATTAAAAATCTACAATTTTTTTTAAATTTTTATTTAATATTTTATCATTATTTTTGATTAAATCATGATACTTAATAATTTTTATTATGTCATTTGCAGTATTATGAATATTTTGATTGATTAAAACATAACTATATTCATTGTAATGTTGGATTTCATTAAGTGCATAAGATAAGCGAAGTTTTATTTCATTTTTGCTATCTCTGCCTCTTTTTATTAATCTTTTCCTTAGTTCTTTTACTGAAGGTGGTAAAATAAAAATATCAATAATATCTTTCTTGTTAAATTTTTTTCTTATCTTTCTTGCACCCCTCCAATCTATATCAAAAAGTATATTTTTATTTAATAAATTAGCATTTCTTAAGTTTTTATTTGGAGATCCGTATAAATTATTAAAATTTGACGATGTTTCAATAAATTGACTATTTTTCTCTAATTGAGCAAATTTTTCTTTAGAAACGAAATAATAATCTTTACCATTAACTTCATTTAACCTCTTACTTCTTGATGTATAAGAAATTGATAAAACGATATTTTTTACTTTTTTTACAAGCATTTTACATAAAGTGGTTTTACCTGCCCCAGATGGTGATGAAATAATTATTATTTTATTTTTTATTTCTATATTCACTTAATTTCCTTTTATGATCATCATATGTTTCTGAATAAATATGTTTTTTTACAACATTATTGTAAAAATAATACAAATATTTACTTTTATAATTTTCAAAAATTAATTCCATTGTTTTTTTTCCCACGTAAGAAATAGGTCCTGGAGGTAATGATTTAATATAATATGTATTATATGAATGTTGAATCTTTAAGTCTTTTAGATTTAACTCCCTGTCTAAATCATATTTTCCATCTGTTATGGCAAATATTGTAGTTGCATCTATTTGTAACTTCATTTTTCTTTGTAATCTATTTTGAATAACAGAAAAAATTACTTTTTTATCAAAATCATCTATTCCTTCTTTTTCAAGTAATGAGCCAATAATTATAAGTTGATCAAAAGTAAAAATTTTCAGCAATTCATGATTTTTATACTTTTGTTTGGTATTATCTCTTATTTTTTTTAATTTTAAATAAAATTTGTCAAAATCTTCATAAGAATGAAGAAAATATGTGTCGGCTAAAATATCTAAATATTCAATGTTCTTATAATTTTTAAATTTATTTTTTAATAATTCATTTAATTGATATTTATTCCAACCTTCTACTATTGTAATTTTTAATATAAAATTTGATGGTTTAGTGATTGTTGATATAAATACTTGTAGATTAACGTCTTTTGGTAAAATAAACTTACCATAATGAATTTTTTTAAAATATTTTGAATGCATTGATAAATACATTTTTGTTATAAATTTTTCAAAAATATTTAGATTAGATATGTTATAATCAACAATGTTTTTTGCGCTTTGATTTTTTTCAATAGTTATATTTAAATTTGTTGTTTTAATATCTTTCAAAAAGAATAAATATGATGAGTACAGAAATACTAATATGAATATTAAGCTAATAATTCTTAAATAATAAAGCAGTATTAGTTCCTCCAAAACCAAATGAATTACTTAAGGCAATATTAATTTTAGTTTCTTTTGGTTCTTTTGCTACAAGATTGATATTTCTAGAATCTATTGGATCTTCAAGATTTAGTGTGGGAGGAACTACAGAGTTGTTTATGGCCAGAATTGAAAAAATAGATTCAACGCTACCAGCTGCACCTAATAAATGACCTATTGATGATTTTGTTGAGCTTACATATAAATTTTCATGTTTGTTAAATAGGTTCATAATTGCATTTAACTCAATTTCATCTCCTTTTATAGTAGATGTTCCATGTGCATTAACATAATTTATATCCTCTGAAGAAATATTAGCCATATTTATAGATTGCTTCATTGCCCTAAAACCGCCATCTCCATCTTCAGATGGTGCAGTAATATGATGAGCATCTCCAGACATTCCATAACCAATAAGCTCAGCATAGATTTTAGCTCCTCTTTTCTTTGCATGCTCAAGTTCTTCTAAAACTACAATACCTGCACCTTCTCCCATTACAAAGCCATCTCTTTTTTTATCCCATGGTCTTGAGGCAATTTCAGGAGTTTCATTGAAAGATGTACTAAGACTTCTGGCAGCACAGAAACCTGCTAAACCAAGTTCACAAACAGCAGCTTCTGCTCCTCCTGCTATCATAATATCAGCAGCTCCTCTTTTGATAATTTCTCCAGCATCACCAATTGAATGAGCACCTGTTGCACATGCAGTTACAACAGAATGGTTTGGACCTTTAAAACCATATTTTATAGATATTTGACCTGATAAAAGATTTATAAGTGATGATGGAATAAAAAAAGGAGATAATTTTCTTGGGCCACTATTGTTAATAGTCAATGCGCCATTATAAATCGTTTCCAATCCACCTATACCTGAACCAGCTATAACACCTGTATTAAGTTTATCTTTTTCACTTAAATTTTGAATACCAGCATCCTCAACAGCCATTTTAGCAGCAACAATGCCATATTGTATAAACCTATCATTTCTTTTAATTTCTCGAGAGTCTATATATTTAGTAATATCAAAATAATTATTATTATTTTCTTTGTTTGAAATATAACCAGCTATTTTACATGGGAATTCATCTGTATTAAAATTATTAATTTTTTTAATTCCTGATTTACCACTAAGAAGATTATTCCAAGTTTCTTCTTTTCCCATACCGATTGAAGATAGTAAACCAATCCCTGTAACAACAACTCGCTTCATTATAAATAATTAAAAAATTATTTTTTGCTTTGAATAAAATCTATTGCATTTTGAACAGTTTGAATTGTTTCTGCTGCGTCATCCGGAATTTCTATTCCAAATTTTTCTTCAAAAGCCATTACTAATTCTACAGTATCTAAACTATCAGCACCAAGGTCATCAATAAACTTAGCTTCAGGTGTCACTTTTGCTTCATCTATACCAAGATGATCTACAACAATTTTTTTTACTTCGTCTTGAACTTCACTCATAAATCTCTCCTAAATGTTATTAGATTTTTATTAAATTATTATTTCTGTTTATGTCAACTATTTAAACCATTAACATGCCACCATTTACATGAAAATTCTGCCCAGTAATATATGAGGCTTCATTAGTAGTTAAGAAATAAACTAAATTAGCCACATCATCTGGCTTTCCAAATTTCTTCATGGGTATACTATCTAAAATTTTATTTTTTTGTAAATCATTAAGCTTTTCCGTCATAGGAGAAACTATAAAGCCAGGAGAAACAACATTTATATTAATATTTCTACTTGCCACTTCATGAGCTATTGATTTATAAAAACCAATCATTCCGGACTTTGAACTTACATAATTAGACTGACCAGGATTGCCAGATAATGCCACTACAGATGAAATACCAATGATTTTTCCTTTTTTATTTTTTATCATTTTTGGAAGTATAGATTTGATAATAGCAAAATTAGAAGAGAGATTAGTATTAATTACCTCTTGCCATTGTTCTAAATTCATACGTAGAAGAAGATTATCTGAGGTCAAACCTGCGTTATTAATTACAATAGAAATATTAGGATGATTATCAGAAATTTCATTCATTTTAGAAGTAATATTAGCTAAATTAGATAAATCTAAATGATAATAGCTATGAAGGTCGCCATATGTATTTTTAAGGATTGACAGTTTTTCATTAGATGATGATGTTAAAATTAATTTATAACCAATATCATTAAACTTTTTAGTAATAGAACTTCCAATTCCTCCAGATGAACCTGTAATAAATACTTCTTCTACATTATTCATATTTTTTTTAATTGTTCTATATCTTGTATATTATTAATTGAAATTATATCAAATTTTTTTGTTATTCTTTTTATTAAACCTGATAATACTTTACCAGGACCTATTTCAATTATCTGATTTTCACCACTTTCCTCAATATTTAAAATACTTTCTGTCCACCTGACTCTATTAGACATTTGTAATTTTAGATTCTCAATAATCTTGTAACTTAATGTTTGTATTGATGCATCGTAATTTGAAACAATCGAGCAAATTGGGTCAACAAAGTTTATTTTATCTATCTCAAAATTTAACTTATTTTGTGCTTCTGTCATAAATTTACTATGAAAAGCTGCAGAGACATTTAATTTTATAAATTTATTAATTCCATTAGAAAGAAAAATTTTTTCTGAATTGTCAATATCATTATTTGATCCTGAAATTACTATTTGAGTTGGTGAATTGTCATTTGCTATTTCAACATTAACATTATTTTTTTTTATTATTTGCGAAATATTTTCACAATTCAAGCCAATTAAAGCTGCCATTTTGGTTGTATTTGGCTCAATTGCAGAATTCATTAATTCACCTCTAATTTTTAATAAAGATGATGCTTGAGCAATTGTAAGAGATTTACTTGCGGCTAATGAAGAATACTCTCCTAATGAATGACCCAGCATGTTATTGATATTTAAATTTTTAACACCAAAATTTTTTTCTATAGTTTGATAAATAGACATAGATGCTGCAAAAATAGAAATTTGGGTAAAATTTGTAATGTTTAAAAGATTGTCATCATCACCAAAAATAATTTTTTTTATGTCAATATTGGTAACATCTTCAATCTCAGTAATAGTATCTTTAGCTATTGAGAAATTATCATAAAAATCCTTTGTCATCCCTAAAAATTGACTGCCCTGACCTGGAAATATAATGCTTGTCATTATATGTTGATTTATTTTAAAATATGAATATATGCAACCACAACTTCTCTTATTATTTATATAATATTAAGATTTAACCGTGGAGTAAAATGAATAAATTTGAAGCTATATTATTAATTAGCCCTGAAGTTTCTAAAACAATTTTAAATGATAATCTTAAGAATTTTGAAGAGATTATTTCAAATAATGCAGGTAAAATTAAAAATACAGAAGATTGGGGTTTAAGAGATCTAAGTTATGTCATTAATAACTTTAAAAAAGCTTTCTACAAATATTATCAAATTGAAATTGATGGTAGTAATATTAGTAATATTAAAAAAATTATAAATCAAAATGATAACATTATTCGTCATTTATTTATTAGAGTAAATGAGCATCAAGAATTACCTACAAATTTAAATTATGAAAAAAACTAGAAACAACAAATCAAGAAATAGAGATGAATCAAAAAACAGTCCTTTTGAGGATAGAAAAAGATTCTGTCCATTTAGTAACAAAAATTCACCAATAATAGATTATAAAGATATAAAATTACTATCAAAATACATAAGTGAAAAAGGTAAGATTATACCAAGCAGAATTACAAATGTTTCAAGGGGAAAGCAAAAAGAGCTATCTTTAGCAATAAAACGTGCAAGATTTTTATCTCTAATGTCATATACAAACAAGTATACAAATTAATATGAAAATTATTTTAACAACTAACATAAAGAAACTTGGTAAAGTTGGAGATTTGGTAAATGTAAAGGATGGTTATGCAAGAAATTTTTTACTGCCAAAGAAAATGGCACTTAGGGAAAATAAAAAAAATTTAGAGTATTATGAAGGCATTAAAGAAGAGATTAAAGTTAAAGAAAATAATAAGTTAGAACAAGCAAAAGAAACAATTAAAAATATTAAAAATCTTAATATTCAATTTAAAAAAGAAGCTGATGAAAAAGGTCAACTATATGGTGCGATTTCAAAAAATGAGATTATTAATTTACTTAAAGAAAATAATATTAAAATTCATTCTGATGATATAATTATATCAGAGCAAATACGATCTATTGGTGAACACGAAATATTTGTTAACCCCTATATAGATATTAAAGAGTCAATATTAATTAAAGTTTCTAAAAACTAATTTTATTCACATTTTATTATATAGATATTAACCATTAATATTTAAAAATTGATAAGACTTATTGTTATAATTTATTTTTTTATTAAGAAATAATTGTGCAAACCAATGAAGTCGTAGATTTAGGCAAAAATAACCAAGTTAAATCTGAATTTTTCTCAAATATAGATGCAGAGCAAGCACTAATAGGTGCTATTCTTTGGGATAATAAGAATTTTGAAAAAATTGCAGATTTTCTTGAAGATAAGCATTTTGTTGATCCCAATAATCAGATTATTTTCAAAACAATCTCAATGTTATTAAACAAAAATATGCTTGTTTCACCAATAACTTTAAAAAGTTATTTACCATCAAATGATATAAATTTTGATAATTTAAAATATCTTAATCAAATAAAAGATAGCGCCCCATCAACACAAAATCCCTATCAGTATGGAAAAAATAATATATGATTTACATATTAAAAGAAATTTAATTTCTATCGGACAAAATCTAATAACTGATACTTCGGAAAATGAAGATAATGCAGATGGTACAGAGTTAATTGAAAAAGCAGAAAATGACCTTTATCAATTGTCTCAAACTGGAAATACTGAAAGAAAATATTCATTTTTTAAAGAAGCACTTAAAAATGCAGTAAATATAATAAATGAAGCTTTTAAAAGAGATGGTAAAATTGCTGGTCTGGCTACTGGACTTAAAGATTTGGATAAAAAACTTGGTGGCCTTCATAAATCTGATTTAATAATAATAGCTGGAAGACCATCAATGGGGAAAACTGCTTTAGGAACAAATATTGCCTTTAATGCAGCTGATAAATTTCAGGAAAAAGAAAATGAAGAAGGTGATAAAATAGTTATTGAGGGAGGAAAGGTGGTCTTTTTTTCTTTAGAAATGTCGTCTGAACAATTAGCAACAAGAATTTTAGCTGAACAATCAAAAATATCAGGTGATAAAATGCGTAAAGCTGAATTATCTAAAGATGATTTTAAAAATATTGCTAATATTAGTTCAAAGCTAGAAAATTTAAATTTAATAATTGATGACAATCCAATTTTAACAATTCCTTCACTTAGAGCTAGAGCAAGAAGATTAAAAAGATTACATGATATTAATTTAATAATTATAGATTATCTTCAACTTATGTCTGGAAGTTTAAATAAAAAAAATGATGGGAGAGTTCAAGAAATATCAGAAATAACAAGAGGCTTAAAAGCTATTGCTAAAGAATTAAATATTCCAATAATTGCCCTTTCACAATTATCAAGACAAGTAGAACAAAGAGAAGATAAAAGACCACAATTAGCAGATTTAAGAGAAAGTGGCACAATAGAACAAGACTCAGATGTAGTTATGTTTATCTTTAGAGAAAGCTATTATCTTGAAAGAATGGAACCCATAAAAAAACCAGAGGAGTCAGAAGATAAATATGATGAAAGACATAATAGATGGCGTGATTTATGTGAAAAATCTCATAATACTGGTGAAATTATAATTGCCAAACAAAGGCATGGTCCAATTGGAACAATAAAAGCTCATTTTGATCCAAATTTCACTAAATTTAGTGATTTAGCCGTAAAAGATTATGATAATATAATTGAATGATCTGATATTATTGGATTTAAATTTATCAAATTTTAAAATATTTATTATTAGAAAAATTAAAATGGGAATTGTTTATTTTTAAGTTAATTGTAGAAATAAATGTCATAACTTTCTAATTTATAGATACAGAAATATTGGAGAAAGAATTGTCAAAATTAAGATTAAGTTTTTTATTATTTTTATCTTTATCAATGATAATTTTATCAACTATTTATATAAAAAATTTTAGAATAGATGCTTCCTCTGATACATTAGTTGCAAAAAATGATAAAGATTTCATATATTATAATAGTTATAGTAAATTATTCACTTCAGAAAATTTTCTAGTTTTAGCAATAAAAAATAACAATGAAATAGATAGTAAATTTATAGAGAAATTTGATTTTCTCTCTCAAGAAATTTTAAAATTAAAAGATGTAAAAAGAGTTTTTAGTTTTATTGATGCCCCAATACTTTTTTTAAATAACACATCATTAAATTCACTAAATGAGAATAATGTAGAAACAATAAAAAATTCAAAATATAATTTAAACGAAATTATAAAAGAATTATCAAATAATCCTATTTATAAAGATCAAATAATTAACAGTGAAGCGAATGTTTTTTCATTAATAATATACTTACATAAAAATCTGGAAATGGAAAAAGCTAAAGCTGATTATGAAAGTTTCACAATTTCAAGAAATAAATATTTAGAAATAAAAAATGAAAATGATGAGAAAAGAAATATTCTTATTTCAAAATTAAGAAATATTACAAATCTTATGGATGATAATAATGAGTATTATCTAGGTGGAATTGAAATGATTGCTAGTGATGTTATTGATTTTGTTAAAAAAGATATAATAATATTTAGCATCTCTGTAATTTTAATTATTATTTTAGTTTTATTCTATATTTTTAAGCAAATTAAATTTGTTTTTATTTGTTTATTCAGTTCATTATATTCAGTATTTATTGTCTTTGGTGTAATTAGTTTTTTACAAATCGAGGTTACAGCCATCTCATCTAATTTTTCAGCACTAATATTTATTTTATCTATTTCAATGAATATACATATAATAAATTATTACAGACTATTAAATACAAATTCAGAAATCAAAATTAAAACTACTTTTTCCAAAATGTTTTGGCCTTGTTTTTATACATCACTAACAACAATAGTTGCATTTGGTTCTTTAATCTTAACAGACATTAAACCAATAATTGATTTTGGTATTATAATGATAATTTCATTGATAATTTCATTTATTTGTTCTTTTTCAATTCTACCTTTATTCCTTTTTATTACAGGAAATAATTCTAAAACTAAAATAAATTTTAAGTTCAAAGATTTATTTTCACCTCTTACTAATAATTTTAATAAAATAATTATATTAATTAGTTTTTTGTTTTTTATTTTATCAATAGGAGGAATATTAAAACTTAATGTAGAAAATAGTTTTGTAAATTATTTTAAAAAAGATACTGAAATTTATAAAGGAATGAAGTTAATTGATGATGAATTAGGTGGCACTACCCCATTAGACATAATCGTTAATTTTAATGCATTTGATGATACTCTAACAATTGATCAAGAAATCAATGAAGATGATTTAGTTATTGAAGATGATTTTTTTGATGATGATATTTTTACAAATGATAAAACGAATATATGGTTTACAAATGAAAAGTTAGAAATAATATCAAAAATACATTATTTTTTAGAAAAAAGAAAAGAAGTCGGCAAAGTTCAATCTGTTATTTCACTTATCGAAATGGCTAATTTAATTAACAAAAAACCTTTAGAAATTTTTGAACTATCAATATTATATAATGAAATACCTGAAAATTATAAAGAAAATTTAATTTATCCCTATTTGCTTGTTGATCAGAATATGGCAAAAATAACTGCAAGAATTAAGGACTCTGGAAATATTAGTAGGCAAAAATTAATAAATGATGTCAAGAGTTACTTAGATAATACTAATAACTCATCTGTTAAAAACTTCAAAGTAAATGGACTGCTAGTTTTATACAATAATATGCTAGATTCATTATTTGATTCACAAATTAAATCACTTGGATTTGTTATAATTTTAATATTTATAATGTTTATTATATTATTTAAATCAATCAAATTAAGCATAGTTGCAATTATTCCTAATATTTTTGCTTCATCTTTTATTTTAGGAATTATTGGATATTTATCTATTCCATTAGATATAATGACAATTACAATAGCGGCAATTACTATTGGTATTGCTGTAGACAACACCATTCATTATTTGTATCGTTTTAAAGAATTTAATAACGAAAATAGATTAATGGACTCTATAAAGCTGACAAACTCATCTGCTGGTGTAGCTGTTTTGACTACTTCTATTACAATAGCATTAGGGTTCTCAATATTAAGTTTTTCCAGTTTTATTCCGACAGTTTTATTTGGTATATTTACATCATTAGCAATGATATTTGCAATGTTAGGAGTTATGATTGTAATACCTTCTTTATTAATATTTTTTAAATATGATTGAAAATTTAATTTTTCCAATTGACCACATAATACTTACAATTGGATTAATTGTAGTTATTTTTTGTTTTTGGAAAGGTATAGTAAGTTCAATATTAGGGCTACTTACTTGGATTGGCTCAATTTTAATTACTATTTATTTTTACAATAATTTATCAAGTTTTATTAATACACAGCTATTAAACATCAAAATATTTAGTAATTATGAACAAATAACTAATTTAATATCAATTGTTTTGTCTATACCTGTAATCTTTCTTATTTCACTCTTCATACTCAAAAAATTAAGAAAGATTATTTCATCAGATTTAGACAGTCAAATCTTTGGGAAAATAATCGATAAAGTATTTGGTTTCTTATTTGGCTTTTTATTTAATTACATTATTTTTAGCACAATAATTTATGGAGCACATAACTTTGATTTTTTAAGTACATTGCATAGTTTTTTATTAGAAAATTCATTTATCCTTAAAGAAATAGATACTTTTAACAGTAATATATTAAATTATATATTCATTCAAAATGAATTGGGAACTACTTAAAAGGATTTTGCGAAGAAGAAAATATTATATTAACCTTAGAGTCTAATATATTAAAAGTTTTAATAAATTTATTAATGAGATAATTAATATAGTTTTTTTTAATATCATTAGGAAAATTTGAAAAAATTTTAATTGTTATAGGTGATGATGATATTTGTACTGCATACTTAAAATTAACTCTCTTTCTTTTTATTAGTGGATGCGGATATTCTAAAGTTGATTTTGTTAACCAAGAGTTTATTTTACTAGTTGATAATAAAATATTTTTTTGATTAGATTTATTTAAAATCATTTTATGTAATTTAGTTATATCTATTTTATTTTTTGCAGAAATAAATAAAGTAGATATATTTTTTATTTGTGAAAATGTTTCTTTGATAAATAATTTAGTTTCTTTTGAAAATTTGCTTTTATTTTTAATTGTATCAACTTTATTAAAAACTATTATAATACTCTGAGATTTATTAATTAATATTTTTATAATTTTTTTAATCTGAGTATCAAAACCTTCATTAGAATCTATAAGAATTATACTTAAGTCAATTGGTGTTTTTAAATTTAATGATTTTTTAATTGCCTCGAAGTTAATAGATTTGCTATCAATTTTATTTTTTTTAAAAATACCAGCTGTATCTATAATTTTAAAATATTTATTTTTATATTTATATAAATCTTCAACTATATCTGATGTGGTTCCAGCCAATTTACTTGTAAGTATTCTATCATAACCTAAAAGTGAATTGGCAAGTGTACTTTTGCCAGCATTAGGTTTGCCATATATTGCTATTGAATAATCTACTGTATTATTATTCCCATTTCCAAGATCATTCTTTTCAAAATATGTATATATTTTATCAAAACCTAAATTGTGTGAACAAGAAATATAAAATAAATTATCAAATCCAATTTTTGAAAAAATGGAATGTTGTTCAAAATTATCATCTTTATTAATAATCAATATTATTTTTTTGTTAAACTTTCTAAGTTCATTTATTGATTCATTATCGTAATCATTACTTTTACTTTTTGAATCTATTACATATAAAAAAATATCAATATTTAATAATAATTTAGAAAAATTAATTTCTTTTAATTTATTTTTTTTAATAATAACACCTGGCGAATCATAAATTATAGAATTTTTTAAACCTTTAATTTTATTTTTATGCCAATCTCTAGTTGTGCCTTCTTGTTTGTGGATAATATTTTTTGATACTGTCAATTTATTGAAAATTGAAGTTTTGCCTACATTAGGCCTGCCTATTAAGAGATATTTCATTTTTAGAAAATTCCAATTTTTCCATTTTCTGATTGAGTAATAATTTTATTATTTATAAAATAAATAGATTTAATTTTTTTTAATTTCAAATTTAAATTCTCGCTTATTTCACTATTATTAATTAATATTACTTTTCCATTATTAAAAAAAATAGTTAAATGTTCATTAATAGTATTAATATTTAAAATTTTTGATTTTTTATTAAATTTACTATCTATTAACCAAAAACTCTTACCATTTAAAATATTTATTGCTTCCAAATAATTATCATTTTTAATTATTAAGGAATTATTGAAAAAATAATTTGAAGTTGAGTTGTTTATTTTAAAATTATATAATAAAAATTTATCAGTCAATAAATTATATGTATAGAGAAATTCACCTTCATCTAAGTAAATAATGAAGTTTTTAAATAAATAAATTTTATCATTTGAATTATTAATAGAGTTTTGAAGATCTAAATTTACAAATTTATTATTATTTTTAGATCCCAAAAATAAATCAATTGAACCTATTTTGCCATTAGGAAGTTTAAAGTAAATGTCATTAAAAAAATTATTAAGTTGTCCACCTTGAGATTGAATGATTGGAATATCTTTATATATTTCTGACCACAAATTAATTCCATCATCAAAATTTAATGCTACTATTTCATCTCCATATAAAATCAAAACAATATTGTTTAATTCATAAATAAGAGAATTGAATATTTTATTATTAAAATATTCCCAAATAATATTGCCATTTATATCAGTTTTTAAAATTTTGCCTGACTCAAAACCTAAGATAAAATTATTATCTTTAAAATGTATTGCTAACAAATTATCATTTTCTATATTTTCTATAAATTGATAATTTTCTATCAACTGCCCGTCCTCAGTACTATTTATAAAAAGCTCTGATTTAGAATTAAATGTATAAAATTTATCATCAATAATAATAGTTTTTATTTTTGATTTTATATTTCTAGTGTTTTTAACTTTTTCTAAATAATATTTTTTAGAAAAATCTGATTTAAAGTTTAAATCAAAAAGTAAAATATTTTCAGTTTTTTCAAAATTATTTATTTCAGGAATATTATTTTTTTTATCAAAATTTAAGTCAACTATTCTTTCAACAGAGTTACATGATACAATGAAAAATATTGAAAATAAAAAAAAAGATTTATATAAAAAAATAAAATTCATGTATTTTCTTAACTCTTTCTTTAATTGCTGATGAAATTTTTTCGTTATTGATCAAATCATCATATATAATCAATAACTCCGAATTATTCTTATAATCAGAATCATCTTTAAGAGATAATATTGATACCAAATATAACAATTCATTTTTATTACCGATGTAATTATCTAAATTTTCATCTATTAATGAAATGAATTTATTTATATTGCTTATATATTTCTCTTTTTTACTTTTAATAACTATATCAATAAAATTATAGGCACCATTTATAGCTACTAATGATACGTAGTTATTATCTAAATCTTTATTATTTAAAATATCATCGTATAATTCCAATGATAGATCATAATTTTCATTATCAATATTGTTCTTAATTAATTCTAATTTAGATAAAATAGAGTAAAAACCTTTTTCCTTACTAATATTTTTCATTTCAGAATATTTAGTTAATTCATCATCTAAGTTTTTATTTGCAAAATATGAAACGCTTAAGTTGTTAACTTTATTGGTTTTATAAAATGAGTAACCTTGGAAAGTTAAAAATAATAAAAAAATTATTGCAAATAATATTATTAAATTTTTTAAATTTTCTTTTATCAAAGTATATATTGATTGATAAAAAGTATTCTTATTTTGATTTTTGTTATTCATTTTTTTTCCATTTTATTGAGCAACCAAAACTATTAAACTGTTCTGCTGGTCCTACTCCATCATTTTTAATTTTCAACATTGCATTATATAATTCTCTGTCAATTTGTGAATTATTTAAATTATTTACACCTGAGTCAACTCTTCCTCGATACATTAATTTCAGTGAACTATCAAAACCAAATATATCAGGGGTACACACTGCTCCATAACTTTTGGCCACTGTTTGAGATTCATCATAAAGATAGCTGAATGTAAAATCATATTTTTTTGAAAAAATTTTCATATTTTCGAATGAATCTTCAGGATACTGAGTGACATCGTTAGACATAATCGTGATAGTGTTAATTGATAATTTCTTTAATTCCTTAGCTTCAAAACTCAGCCTTTCTACTATTGCTATAACGTAAGGGCAATGATTACATATAAATGCTATAACTGTACCATTATCACCTTTTAAATCATCCAAAGTCACAATGTCATTACTGACATCTTTAAGACTAAAATCAGGAGCAATCCATCCTAAATCATTATTTGAGGCATTTACAGGCATATATTTTTTGCTATATTAAGTTATGCGTTCAGTATCATCTACTTCTATTCCAAACAATCATAAATTATATTTTTCAAAATTAGAATTAAGCAAAATACTTAACTGCTATTCTATAGGTGTTTCAAATGGCAATTGGAAAGATTACGCACTAAATTTTAATGCAAATGAAGCAATTTTTTCTTTCTACAAGCACACATTAGCTTCACCAGAGTGTATTTTAAAAAAATTTAAAGAAAATAAGAAAAAAAGAACTTTTTATCAATTGAGTATTAATAATAAAAAAAATAGCAAATATCAAAATATTGATCAAATAATTGCATCAATTAAAAGATCCCAATTATCAATAGTAGAATTCTAAGTTATTCCCATTCAATAGTACCTGGGGGCTTAGATGTAAAATCAAACAATACTCTATTAACTTCCTTTACTTCACTTATTATTTTTTTTGATATTTCAGTTAAATCTTTTTTGTTAAACATATAAAAATCAGCTGTCATTCCATCAACTGATGTTACTGCCCTTATAACAACAGAGTAATTATAGGTTCTCTCATCACCCATCACACCTACTGACTTAATAGGTAGCAAAATTGCAAACGCTTGCCATATATTTTTATAGATATTGTTTTCCTTCAAGTAGGTTAAGAAAAGATTATCAACTCTTTGCAAAATATCTATTTTTTTTCTATCGATTTCACCTGGTATACGAATAGAAAGTCCAGGTCCAGGGAATGGATGTCTGTTTAGTAACTCTGAACTAATTTTTAATTTTTTTCCTATTAGCCTAACCTCATCTTTAAATAATTCTTTTAAAGGTTCAACAATTTTTAATTTAATTTTTTTAGGCAAACCACCTACATTATGATGACTTTTAATTTTAGCAGTTGGGCCTCCAAAGAAAGGTATGCTCTCAATAATATCAGGATATAATGTACCTTGCGCAAGATATTCAACTTTTTTTATTTTTTTTGCTTCTTTTTCAAATACTTTGATAAATGTTTTTCCAATAATTTTTCTTTTTTTTTCTGGATCTTTTATTTTTTTTAAATTTGATAAAAAAATATTAGATGCATCAACTCTTATAAAATTTTTGCCAAATTTTTTTTTGAAAATAGATACTACTTCATTGGACTCATTAAATCTTAATAATCCATGATCAACAAAAATACAGTATAAGTTATTCTTTATAGCTTTATGTAGCAAAAATGAAGTAACAGTTGAGTCTACTCCACCTGACAGCCCACAAATTACTTTTTTATTTTCTAAGTTATTTTTAAGCTCATTAATTTTATTATTAAGAAAATCATCAAGTTTAAATTTTTTTGTAATTTTACAAATCTTAAGTAAAAAATTTGATAATATTTTTTTACCTTCTAAAGAATGATATACCTCAGGATGAAATTGCAAACCATAAATTTTATTTCTTTTATCTTCAATAGAAGAAATTATTCTTTTGCTGGATAATGAAGTTATGGTGAAGTCTTTAGGTTCTTTTTCTATATGATCACCATGAGACATCCAAACTTGACTATTCTTCTTTACACCATCTAGTAGTTTGGATTTATTTTTTAGAGTAATTAATGAATGACCATACTCTCTTGAGTTTGATTTACCAATATTTCCACCAAACTCTTTACATAGTAATTGCAGACCATAACAAATACCTAGTATTGGTATTTTTAATACTAGTATTTTTTTATTTAATTTAGGAGATTTTTTATCTCTTACAGAATTAGGGCCACCAGACAATATTATGCCAGACAAACTTTTATTATTTAAAATTTCTGAGTTAATTTTATTATAAGGATAGACTAAACAATAAATATTTTGCTCTCTTATTCTTCTGGCAATTAATTGCGTGTATTGAGAGCCATAATCAATAATTAAAATTGTTTCATCTATAATTCTCATTTATTTGATAAAATTTCTTGCAACAATAAATATTTCAGCAGAGTCTTTTCTTGATGAGTCTGGTTTAAAATATGAAACATGTTTAAATTTTTTCTTAATATTATTTACCAAATCTTTTTCTTCACTGCCTTTCCAAATTTTTGCTACAAAAGCACCTTCATTATTTAAAACTTTATCAAGAAGCTCAATTATATCAAATAGCATATTTGTTATTCTTAAGTGATCTGTTGATTGATGACCAGTGGTATTTGGAGCTATATCTGATAAAATTAAATCATAATTATTTTCTTTTGTGGTAAAATCAAATTTCAGATAATCCTCCTTAAAGAAATTAATATTAGGGTGTTTAATCTTGAGATCTAAAAGATCTATAGCGGTTATTTTAATTTTGGGATTTATTTCTAAAGCAACTTGACACCAACCACCTGGCGCAGCACCAAATTCTAACAAGTTTGTTGAATCTTTTATAATTTTAAATTTATTATCTATTTCTATTAATTTGTAAGCTGCTCTACTAAAGTAACCATGTTTCTTTGCTTTTTTTACATAAAAGTCTCTTTTTTGTCGATTTAACCAATCTTTTGATTTCATTTATTTGTTCCAGTTAAAGACTATTGTTTTTTGTAGGTAAACTCTTATATAAACCATTGAAATATTAATATGAAAAAATCAATTTTTATAGCTTCTTTTATTCTTTTATTAGTTGTCGGTTGGATTGGCTCTGGTCAATTCTCAAATAAAGTCATTGCACAAGATGATAATACTCAAGAAGTGCCAGAGACAGAAACTTCATACTCTAAAAATGAAGAAAATAATAAAAATGAAGAATTTACATTTTCAGTTGAAACAAAAGTCTTCACTTCAAAACTAATTGATCAATCTATCGAATTACAAGGTCAAACAATTCACAATAAAAAAATTGATGTTAAATCTGAAACATCAGGAAATATTGATAGTATTGAATTTTCAAGAGGTGACAGAGTATCTCAAAATGCAGAAATGATAACAATTTCATTAGAAGATAGAAATGAAAAACTATTCAGTGCAAAAAAAGACTTAGAAAGACTTTCTAAAGAACTTATCTTAAACGAAAAAAATAGAGACAATTTGTTGAGACAAAATGTAGAAAGAATAGAGTTATATGAAATAGAATATGCATCAGCAAAACAATTAATTGATAAAGGTTTAAGTTCAAAATCTAAATTAAGTTTAGCATCTTTTAATCTTGCTAACGCTAAAGCTGATAAAGAAGATATTAAAATAAAATTTGAATCAACATTAGCAAACCTTGAAGCTCAAATTTCAAATGTAAAATCAGTTTTAAAAAATATTAAATTGGATATAGATAAAACAAGTATCAAAGCTCCTTTTGATGGAATTATTTCTGAAAAAATGGTTGAAGAAACAGAATTTATTTCACTTGGCACTCCTTTATTTACTATAATTGATTTAGACCCAATTAAAATTGAGGGTTATTTATCTGAATTCGATATAAACAAAGTTAGTCTGGGCACTAAGGCAATAATTGAAGATAGTAATGGTATTAAGAAAAATGGAATAATTTCTTTCATATCACCTTCTGCTGAAACTAGCACTAGGACATTTGAAATTACTATTGAAGCCGATAATAAGGATCTTTCATACAAAAGTGGGATAACTACGAAAATAATTATTAAGGGATCAGAACTTAAAGCTCATAAAATACCACCTTCTATTTTAACATTATTAGACGATGGTACAGTAGGTGTCAAAGCTGTTGATAGTGATAATAATGTTACTTTTTATCCAACCAAAACGATTAAAGATACTATTGACGGAATGTGGGTTTCCGGACTTCCTGAAAAAGTAAACTTAATTGTGAGTGGCCAAGAATATATAAGTATTGGTGAGAAAATAAACTAATTTTAATGAAAATTAATATTATAGATTATGCTATTAGTCATTCCCGAGTTTTTATGGGAATACTCATATTTATTATTTTTTCTGGTGCATCCACTTATATATCAATACCTAAAGAATCAACTCCAGATGTAAGCATTCCTATAGTTTACATCTCACTTAATCAGAATGGTATATCTGCACAAGACTCAGAAAGACTCTTAGTTAAACCAATAGAAGATGAAGTAAAAACAGTTGAAGGAGTAAAAGAAGTGAGATCTACCGCTTATTCAGGTGGGGGAAATGTTTTATTAGAATTTGATGCAGGATTTGATTCTGATCAAGCAATGATCGATATCAGAGATAAAGTAGATAGAGCTAAAGGAGATCTTCCAAGTGAAGCAGATGAACCAACAGTAAATGAAGTTAATATTAGTACATTTCCTATAATTCAAATTTCCTTAAGTGGTGATGTACCAAACAGAACACTTCAGGATTTAGCTGATATATTGCAAAATGATATAGAGACAATTCCCAGTGTATTGGAAGCTAAAATTGGAGGAAAAAGAAATGAACAAGTTGATATATTAATTAATCCTACAGCTGTAGAAAGCTATGGGATCAATCTTGAAAGTTTAATTAATATAGTAAGAGAAAACAATAAGATGGTTTCAGCTGGAGGTCAAGATACAGGTGATGGTAGTTTTGACATTAAAGTACCTGGACTTTATGAAACAATTGAAGATGTTTTAAATACACCTGTAAAAACTAATGGAGATTCAGTTATTACATTTAGAGATATAGCTGAGGTCAAAAGAACATTTGAAGATAGGCAATCTTATGCAAATGTTAATGGCTCTAAATCAATTACTATTGATGTGTCAAAAAGAATTGGTGAAAATATAATTAATACTATTGATGAAGTTAAAAGAGTAACCTCAATTACATCAAAAAGTTTTCCAGACAACGTTGAAATTTCCTTTGGCAGTGATCAATCAAAGGGCATTAAAACTATGTTAAATAGTCTTCAGAACAATGTTATAGCAGCGATTATACTCGTTTTAATTATTATACTTGGCGCTCTTGGTGTTAGATCTGGTTTACTGGTTGGGATCTCTATACCAGGATCCTTTTTATCTGGTTTATTAGCCCTTTCCATTATGGGTTTTACTATTAACATTGTTGTACTTTTTGCATTGATACTATCTGTTGGCCTCTTGGTTGATGGTGCAATCGTTGTAGTTGAATATGCTGATAGAAAAATGAAAGAAGGATTAAGTGTAAAAGATGCTTTTGCTAATGCTTCAAAAAAAATGTCTTTACCAATTATTTCTTCAACTGCGACAACCCTCGCAGCCTTTATTCCGCTTATATTCTGGCCAGGTTTAGCAGGTGAATTTATGAAATATCTACCAATTACTCTAATTTGTGTACTTATATCTTCTCTATTTATGGCTTTATTATTTGTTCCTGTATTAGGTTCAATTCTAAATACTGTATCAAGAATTTTACTTCAATTTATTATACCTCTATTAGCGCTATTAATCTTTTTTAATATTTTATCATTTGGAATTGGAAAGTTAGACTTTGAAAATTTTGGTTTGTTTATAACAATTGGAAAGTATTTATTAAGCTTTTCCTTATTTATTTATGTTTTTATTAAAATTATTCCAAGAGTTTATAAAATTTCTGAAAATGTGAATTCAACAGATAAATTAGTTTCTGGTAATGCAAAAATACTTTCTTCAGAATCAAACGAACCTGTTTTAAATGTAACTGGCTTTGTTGGTATTTATGCTAAAATATTAAATTTTTTGTTAAATCATCCTTTAAAAGTTATTATTAGTGCCATATCAATTTTGATTGCTGTTAACTTTACCTATACAAAAGTTGGAGAAGGTGTTGAATTTTTCCCTGATGTTGAACCAGATCTTGCTAAAATTGTTGTATTCGCAAGAGGAAATCTGTCTGTTGAAGAAAAAAAAGATTATGTGGCAAGGGTTGAAAATATTATTTTGAAAATTCAGTCAGAAAGAAAGGAATTTAAAAATATTTATTCATTAAGTGGAAATGTAAGTGAACAATCAGAAGCATCTGAAGATTTTATTGGTTCAATTAGCTTAGAGTATACAGATTGGGATAAAAGAAGAAAATCCAAAGTCATTCTTGCAGAAATTTTAGATGCAACAAAAAGTATTAATGGCATAAAAGTTGAATCAAGAGAGCAACAAGGTGGGCCTGGCGAAGGAAAGCCAATTAATATTAAATTAACTAGTGATAATAAAAAACTTTTGATTGAAGAAGGAATTAAACTAAAAAAGTTTATGGATAACTACCCAAAATTGATGAATGTTGAAGATAACCTGCCTGCCCCAGGTATAGAGTGGGAAATAAATGTTGACAGAAAACAAGCATCTAAGTTTGGTGCAAATATTACATCAATAGGAAATGTTATAAAACTGGCCACGAATGGTCTTAAACTTGGTGAATACAGACCAGATGATAGTAACGAGAGTATTCCTCTATATTTGCGATATCCAAATGAAGGAAGAACACTGGATAGAATTGATAAGTTAAGAGTTTCTACTTCCAATGGATTAGTTCCAATTTCAAATTTTGTAGATATTGTACCTAACAACAGAACTGGAAATATAATTAGAGTAGACTCTAAAAATGCAATCAATATTCAAGCCGATGTTGAACCTGGAGTTTATCCAGATGGCAAAGTTAAAGAACTTGAATATGTTTTAGGAATAACTGATAATGCCCCATCTTGGAGAGGTAGAACATTAGATTTACCGCGTTATGAAATAAATAATGAAATTAGAGCAGAGTTAATTGGTGAAAACGAAGATCAGAAACAAGCTCAAGAATTTTTAACCAAAGCATTTGGAGTTGCTCTTTTTTTAATGTTAATGATTTTACTTTTACAATTTAACAGTTTCTATAGTGCATTTTTAATACTATTTGCGGTAGTTATGTCTACAGCAGGTGTCTTTATTGGTTTAATGGTTACTGCTCAGCCTTTTGGAATAGTAATGTCTGGAGTTGGTGTAATTGCTCTAGCAGGAATAGTTGTTAATAATAACATCATACTTATTGATACTTTTAATTTTTTAAAAACAAAAACATCAAATATTAGAGAAGCAATAATTAAAACTGGTGCTCAAAGATTGAGACCAGTTTTGCTGACGACAACCACAACTGTTCTTGGCTTGCTTCCAATGGTAACTATGACCAATATTGATTTTGTAACAAGAGAAGTGACTAGAGGATCTCCGGATACACAATGGTGGGTACAATTATCAACAGCAATTGTATTTGGATTAATTTTTGCAACTGTCTTAACTTTAGTTGTAACTCCTTCAGCATTAATGTTGAAAGAAAATGTTGTAAATTGGTATAGAAAAAAAGTTAATTCTTAATTTTTCTACTTTTGATAATCGTATAAAATACTGATATTAAATACGCACTAACAACAGAAATTAGTGTAATCCAGATTCTTGAAATTAAAGCTACACAAACTAAAACAAATATTAGAAATATCCATGTTTTATACTTTGGATTTATTTTTAATTTTTTAATTGAAATAGTTGGTATTTTGCTAATCATCATAAAACCTATTACAATTGTTGTAATTAAGTTAAGATAATCATTTTTTAGAAATTCTATCTCGAATTCAAAAAAAATAAAAAGAGGTAAAAGTATTAAACCAGCAGCAGCTGGTGAGGGCACTCCAGTAAAATACTCATTTTTATCTATTGGTTTATTTGTTATATAAATATCAGCAGTAAATCTTGCTAGCCTAAGTGCACTACATATAACAAAAAATAATGTCGCCCCCCAACCAAGGGAACCTAAAGTATTAGTGGACCACAAATAAATAAGAAAACTTGGAGCAACGCCAAAAGATACAAAATCACTTAAAGAATCAAGTTCTGCGCCAAAATTTGAACCACTTTTTAGTTTTCTTGCGAACCAACCATCAAAAAAATCAAATATTGTAGCTAATAAAATTAAATATATAGCAATTTCCCACTCACCGTTTAATGAAAAACTAATAGAAGTAAATCCACTACTCAAAGAAAGAAGAGTAATAAAGTTTGGCACATATTTGCTTATTATATTTTGCTCACTCATATTAATTTAGCGTTATTAATTTTAAGTATGTTTTTGGGATTGGAAATAATTGTTTCACCCCCAACTACTTTTTGACCTTTTGTAACCAAAATATCATAATTTTCTGGAAGATATAGATCGACTCTACTGCCAAACTTTATAATGCCAATTCTACTTCCTTTTTCAACTTCTTGATTAATTTTTAAATTACAAACAATCCGCCTAGCAATTAATCCAGCTATTTGGACGATATAAAAATTATCTTTATTGCTTTTAACAGTAATTATATTTCTTTCATTATCATCACTAGATTTATCTAAAGTAGCATTAATAAATTTGCCAGGTATATAATGTTTTGAATGTATTGAACCTTTTATAGGCATTCTATTAACATGCACATCAAAAACACTTAAAAAAATACTGACCTTTTTATAAGTATTTACATCTTTATTATCCTCAAGAGGGTTTTTTTTTCTACCAATATAAGTTACAACTCCATCAGCTGGTGAAACAACAACTTCTTCAGTTGGGACGGCTCTTATAGGGTCTCTAAAGAAATAAAAAATATATGCTGATAAAATAGATAAAAAAATACCTAAAATTGTATAGAAAGGGATAACGATAATCGTTATTAAACAACTAATAACAAAATATACCCAACCTTCATTATGAATTCTTAATTGCATATAAAAAGGAGCTAATACATAATAATGAAAATAAAATCTCTAACAATTTACTGCTCAGCATCACAAATAATAGATAAAAAATTCCTTAAAATAGCCAAGGAAACTGCAGAAATAATTTCAAACTATAAAATTAGAGTAGTTTATGGTGGTGGAAATGTTGGTCTTATGGGTGAAATCGCTAATACCTTAGTCAAATTAGATAAAGACATTGTTGGAATAATTCCAAAATTTTTAATCAATAAAGAAAAAATTAAATTTAAAATTAACAAATTTAAGAGTGGTGAATAATATGACAAAACGTAAAGAGCTATTATTTAAATTGGGTGATGCTTTTTTAATATTGCCAGGCGGTACTGGAACTTTAGAGGAAGTAACAGAAGTGCTTTCTTGGAAAATTCTTAAATTACATACTAAACCAATAATTTTTTTAAATTTTGAAAATTATTGGTCTCCTTTAATTAAACAATTTGAAAAAATGATAAAAAATAAATTTGGAAATAAAAATTTACAAAACCAATATCAAGTAATAAAGAAGCCAAAAGAATTAGAAATAATACTTAAATTATGGTCAAATTAGCTTCGACAGGGACATGCCAATATTCAAAATGTAAAGGAAATTAAATTATGGAAAAAATTAAAGTAAAAAATCCTGTCGTTGAAATGGATGGAGATGAAATGACAAGAATCATTTGGGAGTTTATAAAAGATAAACTCATTCTTCCATATATTGATATTGATATAAAATATTATGATTTAGGGGTGCAAAATAGAGATAGTTCAGAAGATCAAATTACTATTGAATCTGCTGAAGCAGTTAAAAAGTATGGTGTAGGAATCAAATGCGCAACAATTACTCCAGATGAAGATAGGGTTAAAGAATTTAATTTAAAAAAAATGTGGCGTTCTCCAAATGGAACAATAAGAAATATTTTAGGTGGAACTATTTTTAGACAACCTATTATTTGTAAAAATGTTCCTAGAATTGTGACTAATTGGAACAAACCGATAGTTGTAGCAAGACATGCTTTTGGCGATCAATATAGGGCGACCGATACACTTATTTCAAAACCAGGTAAATTAAAAATGGTTTTTGAACCAACAGATGGCAGTGAGGGATTTGAAAAGGAAATATTTAACTTTGAAAGAAAAGGAATAGCATTATCAATGTATAATCTTGATCAATCAATTATTGATTTTGCCAGGGCTTGTTTTAATTACGGACTTAATCTTGGCTGGCCTGTCTATTTATCTACAAAAAACACTATTTTAAAAGTTTATGATGGAAGATTTAAAGATTTATTTGAAAATATTTTCCAAAATGAATTTGCAGATAAATTTAATGATAAAAATATAGTTTATGAACATAGATTGATAGATGATATGGTTGCTACTGCTCTAAAGTGGGAAGGTAACTTTATTTGGGCATGTAAAAATTATGATGGTGACGTCCAATCTGACTCTGTCGCTCAAGGTTATGGATCTTTGGGCTTAATGACAAGTGTTCTTATGACACCAGATGGAAAGACTGTAGAAGCTGAAGCTGCCCATGGAACAGTAACGAGGCATTTTAGAAATCATCAAAAAGGTTTAGAAACATCAACAAATCCAATTGCTTCTATTTTTGCTTGGTCAAGAGGCTTACATTTCAGAGGAAAATTTGATGATAATGAACATTTAATGAATTTTTCAAAAACACTGGAAAAAACATGTATCGAAACTGTTGAATCTGGCAAAATGACAAAAGATCTAGCAATTTTGATTAGCCAAAATCAAAAATGGCTAAACACTCAAGATTTCTTAAATACTCTAAAAGATAGCTTAGAGAGAAGATTAGAAACTTAAATTAGATTTAATTTTTTCAATAGCCTGGTCAAAATTATCTAAACTTGCTCCTCCAGCTTGAGCCATATCTTTACGACCTCCACCCCCCTTGCCTCCTAAGATTTTTGATACTTCTTGGATAACTTTAGCTGAGTCAAAATCAGATGTTAAATCTTCAGTAACACCAAGAACAATAGATAATTTATCACTATTATGTGAAATTATTAGAGATGCACATTTTTGTTGATATTTATTTTTTTGATCATCAATAAATTGTTTTAAAATTTTAGTTGGATAATTTTCAGCTACTAAATATACAAAATTTATATCATTGATTAGTTCCACAACTATATTTTGTGAAGAAGTTTCTTTATTTTTATTTTGCTTCTTTTGGTCTAATAATTTTTTTAATTCTTTTATATTATTAGTTAAATCACTATTCTGATCATAAACATAATTAAAATTTTTATCAAAATCTTTTAACTCATCTATTAGTGTTGAAATTTTTTCCATGTTTTCTTTTAATATTTTATTACCCAACTGCATTTTTTCTTTAGTATGCTGATCAACTGCAATATTTGTTAAAGCTTCTATTCTTCTTATACCTGAGGCTACATTAGATTGATTAATAATTTTAAAATTTAAAATATCACCAGTTTGATCAACATGTGTACCACCACATAATTCTTTTGAAAATATTTTATTATTCTCAACTGTTCCCATTGACACCACGCGAACCTCATCACCATACTTTTCTCCAAAAAGGGCTGTTGCTCCTTCATCTAGTGCCTTTTGATGATCAATAGTCTTAATATCTATTTGCGAGTTGGCTTTTATTTCTTTTTTTACAGAATTTTCAATTTTTACAATATTTTCCGAACTTATTGGTTCATTGTGACTAAAATCAAATCTTAATTTTTCACTG
>JBJKYR010000051.1:0-32718 GCA_045560945.1 Alphaproteobacteria bacterium
AAAAAGGGGGAATAATTAACATTAATAAAATTGCATATTTATATCTACCAGCATATCTTGCTAAAAAATAAGCAACTGGGTAGCCTAATAAAATACAAATAAACATTACAGTTAAAGCAAGAAAAATTGTTCTGATAAATGTATTGATATAAATTTCACCTATTAAAAATTCTTTATAATTAAATAAACTAAACTCGTGAATTATATCTGTTCCATCAACTGTAAAAAAAGAATAAGACAAAAATGATGCTAAAGGAATAAGTATCAGCGATATGACGAGAACAAAACTTATTATTGTCCAAATAGATGTATTAAAATAATTAAGTACTTCTCGCATTTTTGAAAATTGTTCCCATAGTTGTATTTAACTCTACATTTATTGAATTATTTTTTTGGAAGGTATGAGAGATGCTCGAACTTATATTTTGAATTTTTAAAAAATTATCAGTATTATTTGATTTTAAATTTATGTTTGATGTTGAGCCTTTAAACTCAATATCTTTGATAGTTAAGGTAATGCTATTTGAGTTAGTTTCGTCTAATATTTTTATCTCTTCAGGCCTAATTCCAAAAATTATTGAGTCTCCTTGTGAAACATCAGCATCCTTACTTATAGAAAAATGTCCATATTCTGAGTCTACAAGAATATTATTATTTTTTTTATCAATTACCTTGCAATTAATTAAGTTACATTCCCCAAAAAATTTCGCCATATAAGTAGTTTTAGGTGAGTAATACAAATCTTTTGGAGATCCAATTTGTTCGAATTTGTGATTATTAAGAACTGCAATTCGATCAGATAAAAATATTGCTTCTTCTTGATCGTGAGTAATAAAAATAAATGAAATTTTTATTTTTTTTTGAATTTCTTTTAAAAATAATTGCATTTGTTTTCTAAGTTCGGCATCAAGTGCGCCTAGAGGCTCATCTAGTAGAATAACTTTAGGTTCACATATTATAGCTCTTGCTAATGCAACCCTTTGTTGTTGACCACCTGAAAGTTCTTGTGGCATACGATCTGCAAAATTTTCTAAACCGACAACTGATAATACTTTTTCTACCTTATTTCTTATTTCTAAAGAATTTATATTTTTAATTTTTAACCCAAATCCAACATTATTAAAAACATTCATGTTAGGAAATAATGCATAGTCCTGGAATACTGTATTAAACGGCCTTTTAAAAATTGGGAGATCATTGATAACATCGTTTTCAAAAATTATTTGACCTGAAGAAGGTTTTACGAACCCTCCGATCATTCTAATAATTGTAGATTTTCCAGAACCACTAGATCCAAGTATTGTAAAAAACTCATTATCTTCAATTTTTAGACTAATATCTTCTAAAACCTTGGTATTACCGTATTTTTTTGAAATATTTTTTAATTGTAGAATTTCACTCATTTTTTAAATTTTGATTTAATTTATTAATTTAAGCTTATGTTGCAATATTTTAGATAAAAGTCAAATTTAAGTTTTGGATTATTGGATTAACAGACATTATTAATATTTTAGTGTAAGTTAAAAAACATCAGAGATTTTAAACATTTATATATAAAACTTATTTTTAAATGTAAGATTGAATATTTGACACATATGTTAATTACTGTTTAATATGTATTAATTTAATGGAGGAAAAATGAAAAAATTAGTTTATTCTTTTTTATCATTTATATTTATTTTTTCTTTTACATTTTCTTCACATGCAGCAAGAGAACTAAGTCTTGGATGCTTTGAAGGTTATGCAGAGCAAGAATGGATTGATGAATTCGAAGCAAAGTACGACGCAAAAGTAAAGGTAAAGTATGTAGGAAGTGTTGATGAACTATTTGCACTAACTCAGGCAAGTAAAGGTGAGGATTTTGATCTTGTTTCAATTGATACAAGTTTATTCCCTCGCTATCACGGTGCTGGATTACTTAAAGCATATGATAAAAGCAAACTAAGTAATTTTGGAAATCTAATGTCTGCATTTCAAAATGTAAAAGAAGTTGAAATCGATGGTGGATATTATGGGGTTCCAATTTCTTGGGGTTCACTTGGACTCATTTATGATGTTGATGAGTTTGGAGAAGGTGGCGTTGATTCATGGTCAGTAATGCACGATCCAGCAAATGCTGGCAAGATGATTGTTTTAGATGATACAAATAATAATATTGTTAATACGGCAATTTATTTGGGAATGGATAATCCCTACAATTTATCTGAAGCAGAAATGGAGCAAGTAAAACAAACGTTAATTGACCAGAAAAAATTAGTTGTAACTTATTTTGCTGGCTTTGATGAAGGAAACCAAATTTGGGATAGTGGTGGAATTTCACTTATGTTCTCAATGGGAGAGTTCCAAGAAGTCGCACTAAAAGATATGGGTCATAATGTTAAATACATTATTCCTAATGAAGGTGGAATTGGGTGGCTTGATACATGGGCTATGACATCGGGAGCAGATGAAGAATTAGCTCACGCATGGGCAAACTTTTTCATAGAAAAATCTACTCAAGAAGTTATGAATGACAGATATGGCTATGGAACAGTTACACATGAATCTCCAGGATTAGATTATGCAGCTAGATTAAATTGGTTACAACCTGCTGAAGATTTTGAATGGCGAAATAGAGTTTGGAACGAAGTAAAGGCTTCAAACTAATATTAAATTTAACACGAAGAGGGGCAATGCCCCTCTTAACAATTTGCAAACTTCATGAAAATTTCAAAAATAGAAACCTTTAGTCTTTTAATTCCAGATTTTGATTCTGATGCATGTAGTTCAGCCCAAGATAATCTTGTTGTTAAAATTTCAACAGATGAAGGCCTATTTGGTTTTGGTGAAACAGATACAAATCCATGGGCAACAAAAGCTTTATTAGATTCACCTGGAACTCATGCAATGGGAAGAGGTTTCAACGATATTTTAATTGGTAGGGATCCTACAAATGTTGAGGGTTTGTGGCATGAGATGAATGAAAAAACAATGATGACTTCGCGTCGAGGTTTGGGAATTTGTGCAATGGGTGCAATAGATATGGCTTTGTGGGATTTATGTGGAAAAATTTATAATCAACCAGTTTGGAAATTATTGGGAGGTTCAAAAAAAAATTATATAACACCTTACGCTTCTCTTTTGCCTGAAGGTCATACATTAGAGGAATATTCAAAAAGTTTAATAGAAAAAACAATTAAATCTCAAGAGCTTGGTTTTAAAGCAGCTAAATTAGAAATATGTATTAAAGGTCCTTATTCTCATAACAATTTACAAATTGAAGATGATAATGAATTTGCAAAAATGGTTAAACTTTGCAGACAGGCTGTAGGTAATGAGATGGTTTTAATGGCTGATGTAGCTTATGCGTGGTCTGATTGGAAAAGTGCTCTTAATGCATTGGAAATGATAAAAGATCAAAACTTATATTTTATAGAGACACCACTTCCAATTGAAGATTTAGATGGTTGCTCCAAATTAGCACAAAGAACAAATACAAGAATTGCAACAGGTGAAATGTTACAAACAAGATTTGAATGTTTTGAAACTATAGATAAAGGGAAGGTTGATATAATTCAACCTGATGTTGGTAGAGTAGGTGGTTTGACCGAAGCAAAAAGAGTTTGTGACTATGCCGAGGATAAAGGCGTGCTCGTTGTTCCTCATTGTTGGAAGTCTGCAATTGGTATTGCCGCTTCAACACATCTTTCAGCAACAACACTTTCTTGTCCCTATATAGAATTCTTACCAAAAGAACTTGCTGAATCTCAATTAAGAAAAGATTTAGTTTTGGAAGAATTACCATTGGAGAATGGAAAAATTTTATTACCTAAAAAGCCAGGTCTAGGAATAAAAGTTGATGAGGAAAAATTAGAAAAATACTCAGTTTAAAAACTTGTTTCAAATGATGTTTTATATATTAATTTAAATTATGAAAATTGAAAATATTGAGCTTTTTTATTTATCGATGCCTCAAATTTTAGATGAGGCAGATGGAAGTCAAGATGCGCTTATCGTAAAAGTTGAAGCTGGTGGACTAACTGGTTGGGGAGAATGTGAAGCATCTCCATTAACATCTATTGCAAATTTTATTTGTCCAAAATCTCATTCTGCAGCAAAACCAATCAAATCATCTGTAATTAACAAAAATATTGATAACTTAAATGATGTTAGGAAAATTATAGATGAGGTTAAGCATAATTCGTTAATGATTGCGCAAACACCACATACATTTTCAGGAATAGAAGTTGCTTTATTAGATTTGCTTGCAAAGAAAGAAAGATGTCCAATTTATTCTTTACTAGGGTTTTCAAAAACAACTCCAAAGATAGCATATGCTTCAGTATTATTTGGACAAACTCCACAGGAGACTTTTGAAATTGGTAAAAATATTAAAAACAAAAACTTTAAAGCTATAAAATTTGGTTGGCAAAATTTTGGTGCTGACATACAGTTAGATGAAGAGCATATGATTGCTGCAAGAGATGGAGTTGGTAAAGATATGCATTTAATGATTGATGTTGGAGCCATATGGGGAACCGATGTAAAAGAAGCATTAAAAAGAACAAAAATTTTTAATGATACAAATATTGCTTGGTTAGAAGAGCCATTCTTTTCTGATGCTTTTTTTGAATATAGTGAATTATCTAAATTAACCAATATCCCTTTGGCAGGTGGAGAGTCATGTCATTCTATAGAATCAGCTAAAAATATGATTAGGTATGGTAAAGTTAAGTTTATTCAAATTGATGCCGGTATAGCGGGAGGAATTTTAGCAGGTAAAGAAATTTTTGATTTTGCAGAAAAAAATGATGTTCAATATGTAAATCATACATTTACCTCTCATTTACAATTGTCAGCTTCTTTACAACCTTATGCAAATTCTTCTAAAAGTATTTACGCTGAATTTCCACAACAACTAAAACCTTTAGCATGGGACTTAACTACAAATCATATAGAGATGGATCAAAATGGATATATAAATCTTCTTGGTGACATTGGTCACGGAATACAACTTAATGATGAAGCTCTAGATAAATACAATGTTGATGTTGAAATACATGTTAATAAAAACAGAATATTTTAAAAAATAAAGGGGAGGATTTTAAATATGTTTGATTTTAATATTATAAATAGCAATACCTTATTAGGAGAAAGTGGTTTTTATCTTCATAAAACAAATGAAATAGTTTTTTTAGATCTTTTGCAACCCTCAATAATTTTTTATTCTATTGATAATGGAACTTTGACTAAGGAAAAATTATCTCTTCCTAAGCCTTTAGGTAATATTTATCCTTTAGAAAATGGTAAATTTATTATTAGCTGTTTTAATGGTATGCATATCTATGATCGTCGTAAAAAATCTTTGAAACATTATTTTGATTTAAGACAAAAAAAAGAATTAAAAGATATTTCTTATAATGATGGGACTATTTCTAAAAACAAATTATGGGTTGGGTTATGCCATATAAAAGAAACTGAAGACCTTGGGTATTTTGGGTATATCCAAAACAAAAAATTTATAGAAATAGATAGAGGTTTTAAAGTATCAAATGGACCTGCGATAAATGAAAATTTAAAAAAATTATATTTTTCTGACTCTTTTAATTCTAGTATTTATGAATACAATTTAAAAACCTTAAAGAAAAAAACTATATATAAATTTAACAAAAATCAAGGTTTCCCAGACGGCATAGCGTTAGATAACAAAAATGGTCTATGGGTAGCTCATTGGGCCGGCGGACAAGTTTCTCGTATTAATTTAAAAACTTCTAAATTTGATCTCCAAATTAAATTACCTGCATTGAATATTACAAGTGTTACATTTGTGGGAAAAAAATTAAGTCATTTATTTATTACAAGTGCAAAATTAGAAACATCAAAAATACAGTTAGAGCAATATAAACATTCAGGATCTGCATTTATAATTAAAACAGGTTTTGAAGGTTTAAAAATTCCATATGGAACTATTTAAGGGATTTAATGCCATTAATTTCATTAGATAACGATAAATTGTTTTTGGAAATTTCATCAGAAATGGGTGCCTCGATAACAAAATTTAAAAATGTAACTTCGGGAGAGGATATATTTCGTCCACTCTCAAATAAGAAAAAACTTATAAAAAAAAATTGTTATTTTTCTGGTTATTTTGCAACAGTTCCTTATTTTGGTGCTATTTCAAAAAAAACATTTTTATACAAAAATAAATTCGTTTCTCTTCCAAAGACTCATCCGCTAGAACCGGATACCATTCATGGTGAAGGCTGGGTAAACAAGTGGAAAGTTAAAAGTAAATCTAAAACATCTACAGAACTTTTATTTAATCATGACGGAAAAAAAGGATTTCCATTTAAATACCGGGTAAATCAAGAATTCGTTCTTAAAAACAAATCACTTTTTATAAATATCTCAATAACAAATATTGATAAAGAATTGTTTAACTGTGGCATTGGTTTTCATCCTTGGTTTAATATAAGCAGATTTTCAGGAATATACTCAAATAATTTTACTTATATAAAAGAATACCCGAAGAAAGTTTTTAAAAAAAAGTTATTTTCTAGAAATAAATTTTTAGATTTAAATAAATTTAAAATTGATAAAACTTTTATAGATTGGAATGGAAAAGCTAAATTAGTAATCAATAAAGATACTACGATTGAAATTAAAAATAAAAAAAATATTAATAACCTTCATGTTTATTCACCACCAAATGAAAATTTTTTTTGTATAGAGCCTGTTACTAACATTGCAGATGCATATATGATAAAAAAATATACAAAAATTTATCAAGGACTAAAAGTTTTAAAACCAAATAAAAAATTTGAAGCAAAAGTTGAATTTAAATTAATTTAGCCATGATAACCATTCTCTGCTAGATTTGAGATTATATTCACCTTGTGTAATATTATTTTTTATTTTTCTTAAAGAGAGTTTTCTTATTATTTTTTTTATTTCTTTTGCTACTATCTTTTCTTGTCCTTTTTTGAGATTACATGTGTCTAATTCAAAATGATTAAGGTGTATTAGATCATCCCTCACAAAAATAGCAGGATTATTTTTTTCAAGATGATACGAAAAAGACTGGATTGTATAATTAGAAATTTTGTCGTTAACATATATTCTTAACCTATTGATTTTATTGCCTGTTGGATCAGGAACTATTTCATATGAAATACCTTTAAATTTTTCTTTCTCAAAAAATTTTATCCAAAATTTCAAAATTTTATTTTGATTATTTATTTCTTTTTTAATATCTCTACTATACCAATTTTCGACAGCGATTATTGCTGCGTAAATAGCTTCTTTACCTACTTTCATCCCTCTTCCAATACCTAAATTTTGAAGGTAAATATTTTTGATATATTTTTTTTTACCAGCAAGAATACCTGCAGTGAGGGATCCCATGAACTTATGGGCGCTAAAAATTGAAATATCAGCGCCAATTTGAAAAAATTCCTCCATATATTCTTCTGAAGCTGCATCAACGATTGTGGGTATTTTATATTTATTACACAACTTAATAAATTTTGAAATTTCCACAGCTTTGTATGCAGAGCAATGATGCGAAACAACATACATAGCACAAGCAATGCTTTTATTATTTTTTGATAAAGATTTTTTTAATTGTTCATGTGAGCATGAATTTTTAAAACCACATGATAATATTTTAGCTCCAGATAGCTCTATGCCTTGACCAACTTCAGCGCCATAATTTGTAAGATGTCCTTTTTGTATTAATACTTTATTCTTCATTTTTTTAGTATTAGGGAGGCTAAATATTTTTGAAATATCATTACCAGTCATCATACTTGCAACACTTTCAGTCAAACCTCCAGCAGCAGATGCAGTAATTACTGCAGCTTCTGTTTTAAAATATTTTGATATTCTATTTGACGCTAAAGCTTGAAGTTCATCGATATTTACAAAGTTAGCAAATATTTCATTAGCAGCTTTAATTGACTTTGAATTTGTTATTGAAGCTCCAATTTTTGTCATAAAACCACTAACATTTATTATTGGAGTTAAATTATTTTTTTTATAAAAATTTTTCATAATAATTTTTTTGTTTATAATATTTGCATATAATATATTTAAATATTTATCAAATTTGAATTTGGCTTTATGAACTCAACTATAAATAGATTTAATCCCTTTCAAACTATTACTGGTTATAATCAAGTAAGTGAACTAAAAAATTTTATTGTATCTGATACCTGCATCATAACAATGAAAGATATATGGGAATTATATCATAGTCATTTTCCTAAAAATATTGATGTTTATTTTGTTCATACTCTAGAAGAAGATGGACTAAATAAGGAGATAGATAAATTTAATAATTATAAAATGATTATAGGATTTGGTGGAGGTCAGGCCCTCGACATTGCAAAATATTTCTCTTGGAAATGCAGATTAACTTTATTTCAGTTTCCTACTTCAATTTCTGTAGATGCTGTATTCGGGCATAGATCAGGAATTAGAAGAAAGGGAAATGTGAATTATATTGGTTGGGCAATACCTGAAAGTGTATTTATAGATTATGAAATAATACAATCAGCTCCATCTATTTATAATTATTCAGGTATTGGTGATGTTCTATGTTTTTACACAGGTGTATTAGATTGGCAATTGGCAAATAAGAAAAATAAATGTGAAAAAAAATGGAGCTATAATCAAGAATTAGCAACGCAATCATTAAAATATGTTGATGATTTACTTTTAAATGTAGATGATATTAAAACCATGAATGAGAAAGGCATTGATACAATTATTAGAGCTCATCAATGGGGAGGGAATTCTTTTTTTTCAAGCGGTTGGAATCCCAGACACATTGAGGGTATTGAACATTTCTTTTTTTATAATTTAGAGTTTTTAACTAATAAAAAATTTATACATGGTCAGCCTGTTTGTTTAGGTTTTGTTATAGGTTGTTTGTTGCACAATAAATTTCAAGATAAATTTTTAAAGTTTTTTAAGTCTTTAGATTTTGATTTTACACCATCAGCAATGAATTTAAGTTGGGATAATATAGATAATACATTGTCAACATTAAAAAATTATATTGAAAAAAACCAACTTTGGTATGGTATCGGCAATGAATTTCAACATTCAAAAGAAATAATTGATCAATTAAAAGATACTCTTAATTTTATTTATAAAATGTAACTAAACTTTAAATTTATTTAAAATTAATAAATCTAATATTTTAATTAAAGATGAATTGAAATTAACATACTGCTTAAATACTCTTTGCTTGCATTAAAACTATGTTCTAATTTTTTTTCATTTATTGCGTCATAAATTTTTATTAAACTTAAGTAAGAATTAATAACAACAATTTTAGAGACTTTATTCTGAATAAGTTTTCCATCGAAATTTAATTTTTTTCTATCTTCGATAACTTCATCAAAAAAATGAATATAATACTTATTCTTTGATAAAAGATAAATACAATAAAAAAAATCATATGTTCTAACTTTAAAATCTAACCAAATTTTAGATTTCTTAATTAAGTCCAGTTTATATTTAAGCTCTTTTGCTTCTTTTTTTGAAATACTTTCTGCAACTTTAGAACAAACAATTGGTTCCACAGACATTCTTGCTTCAATAGATTTTATAAAACTTGAGCCTTGAATATCTTTTTTTGTTATACCAGCATCTTTAAATTCGATAAACTGAATTGAACTTTGATTTAAAAATGTTCCATTTCCTACTTTTCTTGTAATCAAACCATCTTTTTCTAAAATTAATAGGGCATTCCGCACATGAGCTCTTTTAGAATTTGTAATATCACTTAACAATCTTTCATTAGGAAGCTTGTTTCCTTTGAGTAATTTATTTTGAGTTATTAGTTTTTTAATTTTATTTAAAGCTAATTCGGAGCTTGAATTTATATTACTCATAAAAAAAATTGGTTAACCATTACGTATCAAAAAATCAAGTGTTTAATTGATATAATTACTTTATTTGACATAAAAGATTAAATTGGCTACCTTTCCTTACGTAAAGTTTTAAATAATAATTTAAGGAGGAATAATGAAAAAATTTATTTTATCTATTTTATCATTCTCAATTTTATTTTCATTTAGTGCTGCAAATGCATTTGACTGGAAAGCTCATTCAGGGAAAACTATTACAATACTGATGAATGAACACCCAGTTCTTGATGGTATTAGATCTTTAATACCTCAGTTTGAAAAAGATACGGGCATAAAGGTTAAAGTCAATGCTTTAGCTGAAGATTTATATTTTGATAGAATGGAAGTTAATTTAAGAGGTGCTAAAGGGGCTGATGCACATTTCTGTCCTATGGATGCTACCGCTTTTAATCAATTTAGTGCAGGTTTATTGCAACCACTGAATGGATTTTTGAATGATTCAAATGCAACAAGTTCTGATTATGATGTTAATGACTTCCCTTCAGGATTTTTAAATGCAACAAATTTTCCAGGTGGTCCAGGTTCAAATTATTATTGTATACCAATGTCTTTTGAATCATATATTGTTTTTTATAATAAGGAACTTGTAAATAAGTATTTGGGAGGCAAGCTACCTGAAACAATGGATGAACTAATTGCTATGGCTAATAAAGTTAAAGCAGATTCAGGCGGAGAAGTTGCTGGTGCTGCAATGAGAGGTTTAAGAACTGATACAAATATTGATACAATATCAGGATTAGTTTTTAATGCATGGGGTGATAGATCTATTGAAGGACCATATGGTGTATGGTTTGATGGTGATTGGAGTAAACCAAGACTTGATGATCCTGCTATTCAAAAAGGTTTAAGTGATTATGCTGGGCTTATGCAAGCTGGTCCTAGTGATATTCTTTCTTACAACTGGAATGAAGCTGGGAATGCTTTCTGTAATGGACAAGCAGCATTTTTTGCAGATGCATCTTTGTTTGGCCCATGGTTTGAAACAGATGATTGTCCTATATCAAAAGGTAATACTGGTTATATGGCTTTACCACCTCAAGAAAAAGGAGGCACTTCATATACAGCTAACTGGCAATGGGGAATTGGAATGGGAGCAAATGCTCAAGAAAAAGATGCTGGATGGTATTTTATTCAATACATGACAAATAAATCTTCTGAACCACAAATTGGCACTTTCCATGGTGGAGCAGGTAGATTATCAACATGGGAAAATAATGAATACACTAGCACATTAAATCCTGATTATGTTTCAGCTACTTTAGAGTCTATGAAAACAGTTAGAACTTCAGTTGTACCTGTTCAGGACTTTAATAAGTATGCATTAGAAATTATGGATGTAATACTTAAAATTCATGGAGGTGCTAGCAGTGCAGATGCTACCGCTGAAGGAAATGCAAACTTCCAAAACATGTAATATACTTTATTATATTTTTTTTATAAGGAGGGGTTTCCCCTCCTTTTCAATTTAAATGAAACAAACACCATTTTTTTTTCTTTTACCAAGTATTCTTATTCTTGCGTTCACTTCTCTATATCCTATTTGTTATTCTATATATTATAGTTTTTTTAACTGGAGATGGGGTGATGAAAAAGATTTTATTGGTCTAACAAATTATTTAACTTTACTAACAGATAAAGAGTTTTGGATAGTAATTAAAAATACATTTATTTTTGCTTTTTTCGCATGTTTTTTTGAAATTACAATTGGAGTAATTTTAGCAATTTATATTGATAGAATTAAAATTGGATCTACAATAATTAGAACTATATTACTTGTTCCTTTGATGGTTTCAGGAATATCAGTGACAATGATATTCAAAGTTATGTTGGATAATATGTTTGGTATTGTTCCATATTTTTTGTCTTTTGTTGGCATAAAGTCAAATTTTTTTGGATCTTACACTGCTGCTATGCCAACAATTATTGGATTAGATATATGGTGGCAAACCTCTTTTGTTTTTATAATTATTTTAGCAGGATTAAAAAGTATCCCTAATGAACCTATTGAAGCAGCTAGAATGGATGGAGCTACTGAATGGGAAATAACTCGTCATATTAGATTGCCCATGATCCGCTCTTTACTTTTTTTAGTCTTAATCTTTAGATCAATAGATACTCTCAAGGTTTTTGATATTGTATGGGGGACAACTGCTGGAGGTCCAGGTTTAGCTACTGAAGCTTTGCAAACATATGCATACAGAGTTGCCTTTAGCTTTTTAGAAATGAGTAAGTCCATGACTGTTATGGTATTATTTTCAATAGTAGTTATTTTTCTTACCTTACTTTATTCTCGATTAAATAAGGATTTATGAAAAAAATACAAAAACATAAACATTTAATATCTGCTTACATTGTAAGTTTTTTTGCCATTGCTGTTACATTACTTCCAATAACATGGCTTTTTATGCTTTCAATAAAATCAAAAGGTGAAACATTCACAAAGCCTCCAAAATGGATTTTTGATCCAACAGTAAAAAATTATATTAAATTATGGGATAACGATTTGTTTAAAGATACTTTCTTCAACTCTATATATATTACAATAATTAGTATTTTTTTATCAGTTACAATAGCTTTATTTGCTGCTTATGCTTTAAAAGTTTATAAGATAAGATTTAAAACAGCTTTTATGCAATGGTTACTCTTAGCTTATATGTTACCGGAGTTTTTATTTGTATTACCAATGTTCGCAATTTACCAAACACTTGGAATTTATGATACATATCTTGGAATGGCTATTATTTATCAAGTGCATGTTCTTCCGTTTTCTATTTGGATGTTAAGAAGTTTCTTAGAAGAGATTCCAAAAGAAATAGATGACGCTGCAATTATTGATGGGTGTGGACCTATACAAGCTATCTTTAAAATTTATTTACCACTTATTATTCCAGGCATTGTAGCAACTGCTATTTTAAATGGTATATGGGTTTGGAATGAGTTGGCTATCGCACTTGGTTTAACATTTTTTGACTCACAACCTATTACAGTAGGTGTTGCATCATTTAGAGGTTATGCTTCTATAGATTGGGGAGGTATGACAAGCAGCGCAATTATAGCTATATTACCAATGGTAATATTTGCTGCGTTTGCACAAAAACACATAGTAAAAGGCCTAACACTAGGTTCAGTAAAAGGATAGCATGGAATTAAATAAACCTAAATTTATTAAAGATAATGATACTTTTTTAACAATTTATGGAAGAAATCTTTTAGCAGAATTAGATATTATTTTACCAGATAATTATTTAATTGTTACCATGGAAGATCTTTGGGAAAAATATAAGCATCACTTTAAAAACAAAGAGAAAAACGTTTATATAGTAAAAGGACTAGATATAAATAAAGTAGATGAAGATTTTAAAAATTTAAATAATTTTTCAACTATAGTTGGTATCGGTGGCGGTCAATCTTTGGATATAGCAAAATATTTTGCATGGAAAAGTGGAGTTAAATTATTTCAAGTGCCAACATCAATGTCAGTTAATGCAACCTTTGGCCATCGCGCTGCAATTAGAATTAATAGTAACGTTTCGTATGTAGGTTGGACTGTACCTGAGGCTGTGTACATAGATTATGATATTATAAAAGAAGCTCCAAAGGAATTTAATAGAAGCGGTATTTGTGAAATTATGTGTTATCATACCGCGCACCTTGATTGGAAGTATGCAACAAAAGTTGGTAAATGTGAAAAAAAATGGCCATACGATCAATCAGCTGTAAATGAAGCGCAATCAGTCCTTGATTATATGCTTGAAGGTATTGATGATATTAAAGAAGTAAACGATAATGGTATTAAGAGGTTAATGAATGCAAACGCTTGGGGAGGAGCTGCTTTTCATAATTTTGGATGGAATCCTAGACCAATTGAAGGAACTGATCATTTTGTTTTTTACTCTTTAGAGTACCATACTAAAAGACCATATATTCATGGACAACCTGTTAATTTTGGAGTCTATCTAGGTTCTTTACTACATGATTCAAAAGCTGAGGAAATGTTTGATTATATTATAAGGGCTGGGGTAGATATTAGGCCAGATGCTATGGGAATAAATTGGAATGATATGTCAAATGCATTAATTAATATGAAAAGTTATGTTAATAAAATAGGTTTATGGCATTCGATAGTTCATGACAAAGATATTGATGAAAACTTTGTTGCAGACTTAAAAATTAAAATTGATAATAAATATAAAAACTTTAATCAAGATTAGCTTATATTAATTTTATGAAAATTGTAGATATTGAAACTTATGTACTTCTAGCTGATAATTATGATCCAAGCTTAACATCATCAGCTCAGGATACTTGTTTAGTAATTATTAAAACTGATGAAGGTATAGAAGGCTACGGTGAATGTGATACAAGCCCTTGGGTAGCAAAAGCTTTCATTGAGTCTCCTGGGACACATACTATGGATCAATGTGTAAAAGAAATTCTTATAGGTTCAGATCCTCTAGATATTGATTTACTTTGGGAAAAAATTTATGTTGGTACAGCAATGACAGGTCGCAGAGGTGCTGGTGTCAATGCTATGAGTGCAGTTGATATGGCTCTTTGGGATATTAAAGGTAAATCTTTAAATAAGCCAGTATATGAATTGATGGGAGGAAAGGAACAAGACTATGTAGTTCCTTATGCTTCTTTACAACCAGTTGGTCACTCTTTTGAGGAGTACAGAGATTCTTTAGTTGCTTGGGCAGAAAAAGCAAAAAGTCTTGGATTTAAAGCAGTCAAATCTGAAGTTACTTTAAATGGACCATACGCCCATAGTGGACTTAATGAAAATGATGATAAAACTACTGAAGTTGTTGCTGCAGTTAGAAAAGCTTTAGGTCCAGAGATTGAACTAATGATTGATGTACAATATCGATGGAAAGATGCAGAAGAAGCTTTAAGAACAGTAAAAGATTGGGCTGAATTCAATATCTATTTTTTAGAAACACCAGTATGGACAGATGATATTAATAGCTATGCAAGGATGCACGATGAAGCACCCATGAAAATTGCAGCAGGTGAATGGCTTAGTACACGATATGAGTTTGAGGATTTGATTATTAATGGAAAAATAGATGTTGCTCAGCCTGATGTTGGACGTTGTGGTGGACTTACAGAAGCAAAAAAAATAGCAAAACTTTCACAAGATTATAATAGAATCATCGTACCACATTGCTGGAAAACATCTGTTTCTATTTCTGCGACTGCTAACTTTGCTTTTAACACATCAAATTGTGCATTTATTGAATATCTTCCTCCACAAATGTGTGTTGAAATATTAAGAAAAGAATTAGCAACAGAAGGGTTTGATTTTGTTGATGGTAAAATTACCCCTCCTACAAAACCAGGTTTAGGGATTGAGCTCAACAAAGAAGCTATAAAAAAATATCAAGTAGCTTAGCAATTAATTAATAATCAAAAAAAAATTAAAACCAATTACCAGCTTGTATAACCACCATCAACAGATAAGATAGACCCTGTACAATAACTAGAACTATCTGAGGCTAAGAATAAAACTGAACTCGCAATTTCTGATGGCTTCGCTAATCTTTTCATGGGTGTCATTTCGATCCAATATTTAAACCAATCTGGCTTACTTCTTCCAAGCAAAGTCATTTTAGTTGCAACATATCCAGGTGCTATTGCATTAACTCTGATATTATATTTAGCCCATTCACACGCAAGAGATTTTGTTAATTGATGAACTGCTGCTTTGCTAGCATTGTAACTTGCTTGAGGTTGTGGCTTATCAACTATTATACCTGAATTTGATCCAACATTAACTATACTACCATACTTCTGTTTTATAAAAACTTTACCAAACTCTCTACACAAGTAAAACATTGAATTTACATTAATATTTAGAACCTCGTCCCATTCTTTGTTTGATACTTTAACAGCATCTTTATTTTTGCAAATACCAATTGCATTTATGAGAACATCTATTTTTTTAAATTTCTTAATTATTATTTTTTTTAAATCAAAAATACTTTTTTCTGATAATGCATTTAAATTGTAATAAAAAATATTTTTATTTTTCTTTGATAATTTTTTTACTATTTTTATAGATTTTTTTTCATCTATATCTGCTAATATTACCTTTGATCCAGCATCAAGTAATGCTTTGCAAATTTCCTCACCAATTCCTCCAGCTCCACCAGTAACAACACTTACTTTTGATTTTAATTCAAACTTATTTAAATAATTCATTTAAATACCATTTTTTAATTCAATTATAGCTTCGATTTCTACTGGTATATTATTTGGAAGAACATAAACACCCATAGCACTTCTTGCATGCATTCCCTTTTCTTTTCCAAAGAATTCTACAAATAAATCTGAGCAACCATTAATAACTTTTGGTTGAGATAAAAAATCAACAGTGCAATTCACTAAACCTAGTATTTTTACAACTTTATTTACTTTTTCAAACCCAATATCGTTCTTAATAACTGATAAAATAGTTATACCTACTCTTCTAGCAGCATCATAAGCTTGATCTAAATCTAAATCCTTACCAACTTTGCCAGTAATTAATTTTCCATTATCATCAAAAGCTCCTTGACCAGAAATATAACCATAGTTTTTAGAAATTCTTACATTTACAAAATTGCCAATAGGCTGGGGTGTATTTATAAATGTTAAATCCATCAGTATTTCTTTCTTAAAATTTCAGCAGCTTCAACTAGTTTTTTTAATTTACTGCGAGTAATTTCAATTGGAACATGTCCAAAGCCACACTCACTAGTTAGAAGTATGTTTTCTGGTTTGAAATATTTTAGAAGCGGTTTTGCATATTTTTCAACATCTTCAACATTTTCTGTATTATCTATTCTTTGGTCAACAACACCTGCAGACAAAGAACCTTTGAAATCCCAATCTTCAAAAATATCCATCATAGTATAATGCAGACTGCAATGCTCTAGATGAATTTCATCAATCTTTAGTTTTTTAAATGCGGGTATCATGTCAGTATAGCGACCAAAATATCCTCTTTTTCTATGTGCATTTCCCCCACATATATGTAAATTAAATTTAACCCCTGGAAATTTTTCAATTATATAATTTAAAACATCTGCACCCCAGTTTGCTTCATTAACGTTTTCAGTCCACACAGGTTCATCAAATTGAATATAGTCGCAACCTTCATTACAAACCTTTTCTAGTTCTTCAATTATTATATTAGCATAAGCCATCGCTAAGGCTTTATCATCAGGATATAAATCAGTTCGTTCGTTTACGCTGAATCTTGCCAACATATGAGGACCAGTTATTGTTTGTTTTACCTGTATATGTTTAGGTGTGTTGCTTCTTGCAGTTTTCCATTTTTCAAATAATTTAGTATTTAGGTTTTTAATTTCATCTTTAATTACTGCACACTCTATTCCAAAACCTTTTGTTCCATGCGTTTTACTTAAATCTACATTGTCCATAGAACCGCCTGTTGAGAAATGTTTATATTTTTTATTTTCTGCATCAACCCCTTCTGTTCTAAGCTGATAAAACCAATACATATTTTCTCTATATCCTTCTCCATCAGTTATAATATCTAGACCTAAATTTGATTGTTCTTTAACAGCCCATTTAATCATTTCGAGTGCATCTTCATCACTTACACTTGATTTTCTTAGAGTATCTTTTTGAACATCTTTTCTTGGATAACTTCCAGTAACAGTAGTTAAAAATTTCATAAATATCTCATTCTAGTTATTTGATCTAACTTCATCAATTAAACATTTAACACCTTTTTCAAAGGAGCGAGGATTAAAATCTATTTCTTTTCTTATTCTGCTATCATCCTGATCATTAATTAAAGGAGTATGAGTTTTATTTTCTAAAAAATTTAATTGAGCATCAGGAATAAATTTTTTTACTGTTGCCTCGAGCATATGCCCATCAATAGTTTCAGATCCTGTATTGAAACATGAAAAATTTAATTTATCTTTAAGTGCAAGTCTTACTAATTGTTCAGCACAATCTTCAACATATATCCAATTATCTATGTTGTCTTTTGAAAATGGTAAGTTGGCAATCTCACCTAAAGCAGGTTTTGCTGCAAAATCCTCAGCCCAATTTATTGCTGTGTTTTGACGACCATATCCAAAAACAACAGATGGTCTTGTATATGCAATACTACATCCATATTTTTTAATATATTTTTCAGCCATAAATTCATTTAAAAGCTTCATAACTCCATAAGTGAAATATTGATTATCAATTCCTGTATAATCCGTTTCTTTCACTGCTCTATTCCCAAAAACTGATTGTTTTGCTCCATAAACTGTTTCACTGCTTGCAAAAACTAATCTTCTAATTTTGTGCTTAACAATCATCTCAAAAATTGATGTTGTTCCAACAATATTTATATTGCTTGCTAAAATTGGTTTTTCCTCACAAATTGTACCAATGCCATAAGCAAGATTTATAACAGAATCGAAATTATATTTTGAAAAAAGTTTTTCAATATTATTTAAATTGCTAATATCCAGTTTTTCAAAAATTAATAAGTTTTTATCTAAACCTAAATTAATATATTTCTTTTCAAGATTAATTTTGTTTTGTCCTAAATCTAAATCTGCTGCAACAACAGGTAATTCTCTTTTTCCTAAATTAAGTACAACTCTACTTCCAATAAAACCTGTTGCACCTGTAACTAAAATTGTCATAGTTAAATTTTCAACCTAATGTCATTATTTGAAGTAGAAATCATAGTATTAATTTTTTCTTTGTAAGGAAATTTTTTTGACAAAATGTCTTTAAAATTAACACCTAATCCATAACAATTAGGTTTTGGAGTATATCCATTTGTAATTTTTATTTTTTTATTTTCAAACAACTCTTCATTGATAGGATGATCCATAAAACAATATTCTGTAAAAGCTACATTAGGAACAGTTAAACCAAAATGAATACCCGCCATTATGCTTATTGCACTGCCCCATGAGTGGATAGCAACTGGTTTATTATGAATGTATGCTAAATCACATATTCTTCTTCCTTCAGTAAACCCAGAAGTTGCAATATCAAATTGTAATATATCTATTACATCTTCTTCAAGGTATTTTTTAAATGCTCTTGCAGTAGGAATGCTTTCAGCTCCAGCAATGTTAAGTGAAGTAAATTTTTTTATATTTTTATATCCTTTTAAATTTTCAACTCTACATGGCTCTTCAAGAAAAACTATTTCTTCTTTTTCTAATTTTTTTGCTAAATTCATTGAGACTTTAGTGGCCCAAGGATTTGCAGCAGATCCTTGAACTGCATCAACAATAAGTTGCATCTTGTTTTTGAATTTTTGTTAAATGATTTTACTAAATCAATAATACTATCAGGGCTTATAACTCGCATTTTATAAACTCTAAATCCAAGCGAATATGCTTTAGTAGCATCTTCTAAAAGTTGTTTAGAATTATCAAACAAACCATTACTTGCATAAATTCTAATATTTTCTTTTTGAATACCTCCTAAAAGTTTATAAACTGGCATCTCCATTCTCTTACCAAGTAAATCATACATTGCTAAGTTTATACCCCCCATAACACCAATCCCTATTCCTTCTCGATTCCAAAATACACTTGATCCATACATTTTTTCCCATGCTTGATTAATATTTTCAGAGTTAGAGTTTTTCAGTAAATTACTAAAGTGTTTTATCAAACCTATTATTGGTTCATGAGTAAATTGACCATGTGTTATTTCTCCTAATCCATAATTATTATTACTATCAGTTAATTTAACTACAGGAACAATCATATTTTCAACGACACCCGCACTATATTTGTAATTTAATTTTTTAGGAAAAGTATATTCTAAAAAAAAAACTTCTATTTTTTTTATTTTAGACATTATTTATTCCATATAAAATATTTCATCCATCATTACCCATGAATTATTATCTTCATTATTGGGAAAGGGATTAAAACAGTCGATCATTAATTTTGTCCATTTATCTACAATTGGAATTTTTTGCATCTTTTCCATATCTGTATTAAAATCACTCCCATCATATTCTAGATATCCAAACATAAAATCCTCTTTAAGATAAATACTATAATTTTTTACGTTAATTTTTTTTAATTCATCTAAAACTTCTGGCCATACATTGGCATGATTTTTAATATAAAATTCTCTTTTTTCTTCTTTAAGCCTTACTGCCATTGCAAATCTTTGTGTCATAATGTCCTCTTTTATCAAAAAAATAAAATTTATAAGTAAATACTATCTTCATATATAAAAATAACCAAATCTTTTTCCTTTTAAATTTGCAGATAGAGTGTAATATCTAAAAAAAATTGGAGGAGAATATGAAATTATTCAAAAGCATTTTGACTGTAATATCTGTTTTCTCTCTCTCATTCAGTGCTTTTGCCGTTGATAAAAGTTTTCCAAACGACAAAGTAGCTATGTGGGGAGATTTTAGCGGTATTACACTTGATGTAAAACTAATTGGTGGAGCACCTTATGATCCACTTTATGAGGCAATGATTCCTATCTGGGAAGAAAAAACAGGTGGTAAAGTATCAATCCTTTCTAAAAAAAGTCACTTTGAGTTAGATAAGGAAATAAAACAAGATATAGCAGCTGGTAACATCAGTTACTGTGTTGTTTCAAATCATACTAGTTTTGCTACTCAATATGGAGACATATACAGAGATCTTAATGGAATTGTACCAGGAGATTTTCTTGCTGAATTTGTTCCATTAGTTCTTGATCACTCAACTGTTGATGGACGTCTTGTTCAATTGCCACAACATAGTGATGTCAGCAATTTATGGTACATAAAGAGTATCTATGAAGATGAAGATAATAAAAAAAGGTTCAAAGCTGAATATGGTTATGATTTAGCACCACCTGAAACTTTAGAGCAATGGAAAGAACAAGCAATTTTCTGGTCAGACCCCCCTAATTTCTATGGAACACAGTATGTTGGCAAAGAAGAAGCTATTACAGGTCGTTTCTATGAACTAGTTATAGCTGAAGGTGGCGCTCTGTTTGATGAAAATTGGAAACCAACCTTTAATGATGAAGCTGGTCAAAGAGCTCTTCAGTGGTTTGTTGATCTTTATAATGCTCAAGCAGTTCCTGCAGGTGTTTTAAACTATCTTTGGGACGAAACTGGCCTTGGATTTGCAAGTGGAACAGTTGCTCTTAATCTTGATTGGGGCGGTTGGGGAGCTTACTTCAACAGTGAAGATTCTAAAATTGGTGGAGATGTTGGTTTAGTTAGATTTCCAATGGGATCTGGAGGAAAAAGAGGTGGCTGGTCAGGTTCACACACTTATTCTATCCTAAACGGTTGCCCTGAGGAAAACTTAGAAGCAGCAGCTTCATTAATATGGATTTTAACAAATCATGAAGCACAAATGCATGAAGCAAGAGGTGGTAAACTTCCAACTATGACAAGAGTTTGGAATGATATCGCTTCAGAAATGGATGCAGCAGGTAATGAATTTATGAGTGATTTATTCTCTACATTCTCTGCTTCTATGGCTGAAGATGCATTTACGCCACCACTTATTCCTGAGTGGATTCCTTTTTCAAATATTATATTTCCTGAATTGCAAGCTGCAATTGTAGGTGATAAATCTGTAAAGGAAGCTTTGGATGCGGCAGCTAAAGAAACTGATTATTTAATGCAGGACGCTGGTTATTACTAAGCAACTGTAAGACTACTCCTTATTATATTAAGGAGTAGTCATTTTTTTATCAAAAGATAAATTTTAAAATTATGAATGATCAAGAATCACAAATTAAAAACTTTAGTCAAACTTGGCCAAAGCCATCAAAAAATAATCCCATTATAATAATAGGTACAGGAGGAATAGTTAAAGATGCCCATTTACCAGCATATAAAAAAGCTGGCTTTAACGTCCATGGATTATACGATGTTGATAAGCAAAAAGCAGAGGAGTTAGCAAAAGAATATGAAATTGAAAACGTATATGACTCTTTAGAAAAAGCATTTGAAAATGAAAACTGCATTTTTGATTTAGCATTACCTCCAGCTACTCTTTTAGAGGTTGTTGATAAGCTTCCTCAAAACATTTATGCAATTTTTCAAAAACCACTTGGCAGATCACTAGAAGAAGGAAATAAAATCAGAAAAATTTGTCATCAAAAAAATATTAAAGCTTGTATGAATTTTCAATTAAGGTTTAGTCCGATAATGTTACCTGTTTACGAGGCAATAAAAAATGATTTGTTAGGTGATTTAGTTGAGTTGGAAGTACATGTGAATGTCCATACCCCTTGGGAATTATGGCCTTTTTTAAAAACTTTAGATCGTGTTGAAGTTCCTTTGCATTCGATACATTATATTGATTGGATACGTTCAGTTTTAGGCAATCCTAAAAGCTTATATTGTCAGTCTGTAAAACATCCAAAAGTAAAAGAATTAGCTGATTGTAGAACAAGTGCAATTTTTAATTATGGAGATCAAATAAGATGTTGCATGACAATAAACCATTGTCATTCTTTTGGAAGAAAAAATCAGGATGCTTATATTAGACTCGAAGGAACAAAAGGTGCAGCAAAAATGACTTTAGGTCTTTTACTTGATTACCCAAATGGAGAACCTGAAGAATTAGAAATTAAAACAGAAAATACTGATTGGGTAAAATTTGATATAAAAGGGAAATGGTTTCCCGATGCTTTTATTGGTGTTATGTCTAATATGCAAAGATTTAAAAATGGAGAAGATGATAAATTAATTACATCTATAGATGACTCTATTGATACAATGGCTGTTGTTGATTCATGTGGAATATCCAGTGAGTCTGGAGGACTAAAAGTAGATTACGCTGAATAAATGAGTAGAAAATTTTTTAGTGGTCCCTTTATTTTAATTTTACCATCTATTTTAGCAATAAGCTTTGTTATAATTATTCCTCTAATTTTTTCTTTTTATACTAGTTTTACTTCCTATAAACTTACACGACCAGATAGTCTTTATAACTTTGTAGGCTTAAGAAATTATGAAAGACTAATTGATAATGCAAAATTTTGGTATGCTTTTGGAAGAACTATTCTATTTCTGGCAATAGTTTTAAATTTAGAATTATTGTTTGGACTAGGTATAGCACTATTAATTAATAAAATTCTATGGGGCCAAAGAGCCTTAAGAACTATTATGATGTTTCCAATGATGTTCTCACCAATTTTAGTTGGATTTCAATGGAAATATATTTTTAATGACAACATTGGTTTACTTAATAATTTTTTATATTTATTTGGTTATGAATCAGCAATTCCATGGCTAATTGATAAATACCTTGCAATGGGATCCATTATGATTGCTGAAATTTGGGCCAATACATCAATTTTTGCAATTTTATTATTAGCTGGACTATTAGGTATTCCTAGAGATCCTATTGAAGCAGCCAGAGTTGATGGGTGTAACAGTTGGCAAGTATTTAAAAATATTACTCTTCCATTTTTAATGCCATTTATATTTATTGCTCTTACAATTAGATCACTTGATGTTGGGAGGGCTTATGACATTGTGCATATTATGACTGGAGGTGGTCCGGCAATGAGAACGGAACTTCTTTGGACTATGATTGCAAGAATTGGATATAAAGATGCAAACATGGGTTTTGCAAACGCAATGTCCTATGTATCAATTATTTTATCAATAGCCTTCACATATTATTTCTTTACCAAACTTGTGGCAGCTAGAAGAGAATTAGGACAACAAGAATGAAGCAATTTAAAAAAATTATTTTTTGGTTTTTAGTTTTGTTTTTATTAATATTAATTTGCTTGCCAGGAATATGGATTTTTGTCAGTGCATTTCGTCCAAACCCAGAAATATTAGCTAAACCAGCTAACTGGATTCCAGATAGGTGGACAATTTATCAATTTACACAAATGTTTAGCATTAATGGCTATGTGTCTGTTCCTGCTTTTAAGTATCTAATGAATTCAATAATTATTTCATCTGTAAGCACAGTGATTGCAATTACAATTGGTATGATGGGAGGTTATGCTTTTGCTAGGTTTAATTTTAAAGGTAAAAATAAGATTTTTCTAAGCTTGATGCTGGCACGTGCTGTGCCTGGTATTTCATTAAGCTTACCTTTATTTATTCTTTTTGCTAAAATTGGATTAATTAACACTTCGATTGGAGTTATTATTGTGTATGTAGCTATGAACGTTCCTTTCACCATTTGGTTAACTGATGGTTTTTTTAGGCAAATCCCTAAAGAAATGTCAGAGGTAGCAAGAACAGATGGGTGCACAAGATTACAAGCTTTTTGGAATGTAGAATTACCTCTTGCTGGTCCTGGAATCGGAGCAGCAGCAATATTTGCATTTTTGTTGTCTTGGAATGAGTATGCATTAGCCTCTATTTTAACTAGAACTGTTCATTCTAAAACACTCCCAATCGGTATGATGGATTATTTAGATGAATTTACAATTAATTGGGCAGGTATGTGTGCTATAGCAGTTGTTATGATCGTGCCTGCAGTAATATTAACATTTATAGTTCAAAAACATTTAGTTTCTGGCCTTACATTTGGTGGAGTGAAAGGATAATATGGCTAAAGTTGAATTAAAAAACCTAACAAAAAAATATGGTGAAGTTATAGCGGTTCAAAATATGAATCTCACGATCCCACATAATGAATTCTTGGTTTTAGTTGGCCCATCTGGTTGTGGTAAATCTACTACCTTAAGAATGATTGCGGGATTAGAAGAAATTACAGGAGGTGATATATATATAGGAGATCAATTAGTTACAGAAAAAGATCCTAAGGACAGGAATGTTTCAATGGTATTCCAAAATTATGCCTTATACCCTCATATGACAGTTGAAGAAAATTTAGGCTTTAGTTTAAAAATTGCTAAAGTGGAAAAGAAAGAAATTGAAGAACGAGTCAAAAATGCAGTGCAAATACTTGGGTTGCAAGAACTTCAAAAAAGAAAACCGTCACAATTATCAGGTGGTCAAAGACAAAGAGTAGCAATGGGTAGAGCAATTGTAAGAAGACCTGATGCGTTTTTATTTGATGAACCCCTTTCAAATTTAGATGCAAAACTTAGAACGCAAATGAGAACAGAGATAAAAAAACTACATCAACAATTAAAAACAACAGTCATCTATGTAACTCATGATCAGGTAGAGGCTATGACATTGGCTGATCGAATCATTATTATGAAAGATGGTTTTATTGAACAAATAGGATCTCCTGTAGAAGTATTTAATAATCCTGTAAATGTTTTTGTTGCTACATTTATTGGCAGTCCTCCAATGAATATTATTGAATGTTCAGTTTTAGAAAAAAATAATGAATTAATGATTGAATTTGATGATAATATAACTGTTAAATGTCCAAAAAATATAATGAGCAAAATTAAGAATTCAAAAAAAGTAATTATTGGAATTAGAGCTGAAGATATTGTTCCTTTCAATAAAAATTCTTTAGAGTCTGAAGAGGCGTGGTTTTTTGAAAAAACAATTGAACTTGCTGAACCTCTTGGAACTGAAACACAATTATTCTTTAAGTTAAGAGATATAGAAATTATAAGTAGAATGTACAATCCTCGACCTGTTAGTGTAGGTGAAAAATTAGGATTTCAGATCGATGTAAATAAAGTACATTTTTTTGATTATGAAACAGAAAAAGCAATCTAAAAATTATACTGCACCGGCATTAGATAAAGGTTTGGATATACTAGAATTATTATCTGAAAATAAAGAAGGATTAACTCAAGCTGAAATTGCAAATCGACTTAATAAATCAGTAAATGAAATTTACAGAATGATAAGCACTTTACGAAATCGTGAATATGTTGATTTTGATGAAGATGAAGATCGTTATAATTTGTCATACAAAATTCTTAATATGACTGCAAAATTTGAACCGGTTAAAACATTAATAAGTAAAGCCATTCCAATTATGAAAGAAATAGCAATGAAAGCTAATCAGTCAGTACATCTTGCAATATATACAAGAGGTAAGATTCTAATAATAGCTCAAGAAGATAGCCCTTCTTCTTTTAATTATCATGTTTCAGTTGGTGCAACTTTTGATTTATTAGAAACTTCATCGGGAAGGGTTATTCTTACTTTTCAAAAAGAAAAAGAAAGAGAAAGAAGGCTAGAGAGAAGGAAATTCTATAAAAAATTTGAATCTGCCTCTAAGATACCTAATAAACAATTAAAAGATATAGAAAAAAAATTTTCTAATAATTCAATGCAAAAAATTAACAAAGATGGCCATGAGTTGGTAAAAAGTCTCCAGATAAAAGGTGTTACAAATATATCAGTTCCTCTATTTGATTATACTGGAAGTGCAATAGCTGCACTTACTATTCCTTTTGTAGATAGAATAATTTCAAAAGGAGAACCAAAACTAGAAGAAGTTAAAAATTTATTAAAAAATTCTGGCAAAAGAATTTCATCTGATATGGGGTACAAAAAATAATATGAATAGTGATAGTTATACAGATAGATTAACCAAATGTTATACTGGTGTAATCCACGACATTATGAGGGATGATGGACATAAAAATTTTACCCTCCCACCATCTATAAGGCCATGTAAAGAAAATTTTGTATTAGCAGGTCAAATTTTTACTATGGAAGGTGAAGTTGATACAACCTTGGATCATCATGAAACACTTTTAGCTTGGACAGGTTTTTTATCTAAAGCACCAAGTAATAAAGTAGTTATATGTCAACCTAATAATAATGAAGTAGCATTAATGGGAGAGTTATCAGCTGAGACACTTCAATTAAAAGGAGTGAGAGGTTATATTGTTGATGGAGGAGCAAGAGACTTGGATTTTATTCTTAAGATTAATTTTCCAGTTTGGAGTAGTTTTTATACACCTAGAGACGTAGTGGGTTATTGGAAACCAACAAAATTTGAACAACCAATTAAAATTGGAGATACTCTTATTAATAACAATGATTATGTTTTGGCTGATATTGATGGAGTTGTTATTATTCCCGCAAGCATTATTGAAGATATTTTAATTCGTGCTGAAAAATTAATTAATACTGAAAATCTAGTTCGCAAATCAATTAAAGAAGGTATGGATCCCCAAGAGGCATATTTAAAATATAGTGCTTTTTAATTATTTTTTGCGCTCAACTAGCAATATGTGTTCAGAATAACAAACGCATTTGTCTTTTTGGTTTAAAATTTCACAAGCTTCATTAACCTGTCCATATTGAGGTCTTTTAGGATCATCTTTTTTTTCTTTAATTGTAACCTTTGTATGAATCGTATCCCCTATAAAGACAGGATTAGGAAAACGTAGTCTTTCAAAACCATAGGTAAATGCTCTTTTGTTAACTACAGATGCTGTTAATGCTATACCGATTGAAAAAGTACAACTGAATTGAGCTATTCTCTGACCAAATGGACCTTTTTTAGCAAATTCAGCATCAACGTGATGAGGATAAAAATCTCCTGAGTGCATTGCATGCATTACAATATCAGTTTCTGTAATAGTTCTTGCCGCAGTTGTTCTTGAAGCACCTATTTCATAATCTTCAAAAAATTGTTCTATTTCTACCATTTTGATTGAATTCAGTTTTTTCTAGTAATAAAGTAGCACAATTTTAAATATGAATAAAGATTTTAAATATAAAAATACAGTCGGAATCGAGTCTACTTATCCTAAGGATATGCCTGAAGATCATAGCAATATACCTGTTTGGAATTCTGAAAACTGGTTTTATGAAGATGTTATTATTGATCATAAAATTAGATCTCTCAGAAGAACCATTTCTGAGGGTGAGGCTATGCAGTTTAATAGTATGGTTTTAGATATGCATCCATATGTTGGAGATGAACATTTTGCCAAAAATGAAGGTTTGTTTAAAAAAAGATTAGTCGCTGGAGCCATGGTCTTTTCATATGGACTAGGGCTAGTTGCTACAAATTGCGTAAACTCTTTCAGTTATGGTTATGATCGCTTAAGATTTATTAAACCAGTATTCATTGGTGATACCATTTATACTATTAGAAAAAATATGGAAAAAAAACCTAAATATGAAAAAATGGGATTAGTCAGAACAAGCTATGAAGTATTTAAAGGAAAAGGTGAGATTGTTCTCTACTGTGAACATCTTCATTCCGTGCTTTATAAAAAACCCGAAGACTTTAAAGATCAATTTGAAAAAAAATGATTACATTAAAGGGTATGACCTGGGATCATTCAAGAGGATATGATCCAATGATTGCTACAAGTAAAGTTTTTGCTAAAAAACATAATAATAACATTTCAATTGAATGGGATAAAAGGTCACTTCAGGAATTTGCTGATAGACCAATAGAGCAAATGACAGAAGAATATGATTTAATGGTAATTGACTATCCTCATGTTGGAGAAGTTTCTGCTAAAGGCCTGCTTCAGAATTTTGATGTTGAAAAATATAAAGATGATTTAGAATTATTAAAAAAACAATCAGTAGGTCTTTCTCATCAAAGCTATAATATAGATGGACATCAGTGGGCATTAGCCTTGGATGCTGCAACTCAAGTGTGTTGCTTTAGGAGTGATTTAATTACTTCACTTCCAAAATCTTGGGATGAACTTGTTGTGCTTGCAAAAAATAAAAGAGTTATCTGGCCATTGAAACCAGTGCATGCAATTAGCAGTTTTTATAGTATCTATAATAACATAACTAATGATTTTGAACCAAAAGATAAAAATTTTGTTCAAAAAGATTTTGGAATTCAAACCTTAGAAATGATGAAACATATATCAAAGTATTTAATTGATGAATGTTTCACTATGGACCCAATTAGGACTGCTGAAATATTATCTGAAACTGATGATTTTTTCTACTCACCCTATACATATGGTTTTTCTAACTATTCAAGAAAAGGATACAGAAAAAATTTATTAACATATGGAAATGTGTTTGATTTATCTAATAAAGGCCCACATGGAACACACTTAGGGGGCACAGGAATTGCAATATCAAATAAAAGTAAGCAAAAAGAATTAGCATTAGAATATAGTTATTGGATAGCTGGGTCAGATTGTCAGCAAACTATTTTTTATTCAAATGGTGGGCAGCCAGGAAACTCTGATGCTTGGGAAAATAATATTATAAATTTAGAGACTAATAATTTTTTTAAAAATACTAGATTAACACTTAATCAAGCATGGGTAAGACCTAGACATAATGGATATATGAAATTTCAAGATGAAAGTGGAAATATTATAAATGAATATTTACAATCAAATGTGAACGAAGTTAAAGTTATAGAAAAACTTAAATTGATGTACGCAGAAAGTTTCGAGGAATAATATGTCAAGACCACTTGAAGGATTAACAGTGCTAGAATTTAGTCAATTTTTATCAGGACCATATGCTGGTCTTCGACTATCTGATCTTGGTGCAAGAGTTATAAAAATAGAAAGACCAGAGGTAGGAGATCTTTGTAGAACTTTATATATAAGTGATACAGATCTTGAGGGTGATAGTACATTGTTCCATGCAATTAACCGAAATAAAGAAAGTTTTTCTGCAAATTTAAAAGATTCTAATGATCTTGAGTTGGTTAAAAAATTAATTGCAAAGGCTGATATAATTACGCAAAATTTTAGACCAGGGGTTATTGAAAAAATAGGCCTTGATTATGAAAGTGTCAAAAAAATTAATCCTCAAATTGTTTATGGATCAATATCTGGTTATGGATCTGAGGGTCCATGGAAGGATTTACCTGGTCAAGATTTATTGGCACAATCAAGAACTGGTCTTGTCTGGTTAAATGGAAATGGAGGAGAAGCACCAACTCCAATGGGTCTTGCTGTAGCTGATATGTTAGCAGGTCATTCTTTGGTTGAAGGTATCTTAGCTGGTGTTATAAAAAGGTTTCGAACAAATGAAGGTTCTCTCATTGAGACAAGCTTAGTTGAAGCATTATTAGATTTTCAATTTGAAGTATTAACAACATATTTTAATGATGGACATAGAAAGCCTGTAAGAAGTAAATACAACAACGCTCATGCTTATTTATCTGCTCCTTATGGTATTTATAAAACAAGAGATGGTTATATTGCTATTGCCATGACACCCCTTCCTAGACTTGGTGAGCTTTTAGACTTAGAATTTTTAAAAAATCTCCATGATCAAAAAACTTGGTTTACCAATAGGGATGAAATTAAGAAAAAAATTGGAGATTGGGTTATTGAACGATCAACGCAAGCTATTCTAGATATTCTTGAACCAGCTGATATATGGTGTGCAGAAGTTCTAGATTGGGAAAAAATGTTAAAGCATGAAGGTTTTCAAATTTTAGATATGACGCAAAGAATTAAAAGTTTAGATGGATTGGATATAAAAACATTACGCTGCCCCATTAGAGTTGATGGAGAAATATACAAGTCAGAGTTAGCAGCTCCTAAAGTTGGTCAAGACAATGAGAAAATTATAAAAGAAATGCAGCTTAAATGAAAATTACAGATATAGACATTCGTGCATGCCGTCACAATGATCCTGTGATGAAAGATTCTGAAATGCGTGATGGAAAAAAATCTGAATTAGAGTTTTTAGTTATTACTTTTCATACTGATGAGGGATTAAGCACATCAACTTTTGGTTTTGCAGGAAGAGGAGCGGCAATGGCTGGAGAAATTGCCAATAGTATTTTTAAACCTTTTTTTATTGGGCGGGATCCTTTGTATCGAGAAAAGCATTGGCATGAGTATCGAATGGCAGATAGATGGTGGAATCATGCACCTATATATAGCTATGGTCCTTTTGACATAAATTGCTGGGTTTTATCTTCATTACAAGCTAATCAACCGCTCTATAAATATTTAGGAGCGTATCGAGATCATGTACCTATTTATGGAAGTTCTCTTGTTTATAAGACTCCAGATAATTATGCTAAGGAAGCAAAGGAGTATAAAGATAAAGGTTTTAATGCTTACAAAATTCATCCACCCGGCAATTATGAATTAGATTTAGAAATTCACAAAGCTGTAAGAAAAGCTGTTGGCAATGATTTTAAATTAATGAGCGATCCTGTGGCCCCATATACGTTTGAACAAGCTTTACGTTTAGGGAGAGAATTAGAAAAATTAAATTATTATTGGTATGAAGAGCCATTATTTGATGAAAACTTTCATAACTTGAGAGAGTTAACAAGAATATTAGATATCCCTATTATAGGAACTGAAGTTATAGCGAAACATCCATACAGTGTTGCAGAGTGTATTTCCACAAGAGTAGTTGATATGGTTAGGGCTGATGTTTCTTGGAGTGGAGGCATAACTGCAACGATGAAAACTGCTCATTTAGCAGAGAGTTTTGGTGTCCAATGTGAAATTCATACTGCTATTTATCAACCTTTAGAGTTGGTTAACTTACATTGTTGTGCTGCTATAAAAAATTCTGAGTTTTTTGAAGTACTTGTTCCTTATGATTATTTTAATTTTGGGTTAAAAGAATCTATTAAAGTAGAAGGTGGTCTTGCACACCTGCCATCAAAGCCTGGTTTAGGAATTGATTTAGACTGGGACTTTATTGATCATTCAACATTTAAGAAATATTAAAAGATGACTAAAATAATTAAATTTACTGTAGATGATGTTCGCTTTCCAACATCAAAAGATCTAACAGGGTCTGATGCTATTCATACTGATCCAGATTATTCAGCGACATACGTAACTGTTTTTACATCAGACAATAATTTAAAAGGATTTGGGATAGCTTTTACAATTGGTAAAGGAAATGATATTGTTGCAGAATGCATTAAGCACTTTTTTCCTTTGTTTATTGGGAAAACTATTGATGAACTTGAAAATGAAATTGGCAAACTTTGGTTTCAATGTGTTGATCATAGTCAACTGAGATGGTTAGGTCCTGAAAAGGGAGTAGTTCATATGGCAGTAGCTGCAATATTTAATTGCCTTTGGGATCTTATTGCAAAAAAAAATCAAAAACCTTTATGGCAATTTGTTGTTGATAGTAAACCTGATACTATTATAGAGTGGCTTACCTTCAAGTATATTGAGGATGCATTATCAAAAGATGAAGCCTATAATATTTTACAAGATAGTCAAAATGCTAAAGAAAATAGAATTCAAAAAATTCTTAATGAAGGTTATCCATCATACACAACTGCAGCTGGTTGGCTAGGTTACTCAGATGAAAAAATAATTGATTTATGTAATCAATATATGTCTCAAGGATGGAGACATTTTAAAATAAAAGTTGGATTAGATTTAGAAGCTGATGTTAAAAGATTAGAATTAATTAGAAATACTATTGGGCCAGATTGTTCTATTATGGTTGATGCAAATCAACAATGGAGTGTTAAGCAATCAATAGAACACATTAATGCTTACAAGAAATTCAACTTATTGTTTGTTGAAGAGCCTACTAGTCCAGATGATGTGATGGGTTTTGCAAAAATTAAAAAAGAAGTTGGCTCCGTAAAACTTGCTACTGGCGAGGCATGCAGTGGCCGTATTATGTTTAAACAATTCTTAGAATCTGGAGCAATGAATGTATGTCAAATTGATAGTTGTCGTTTAGGCAGTATTAATGAAATATTAACAGTATTGTTAATGGCGCATAAATTTGATGTTCCTGTCTTTCCACATGCTGGTGGGGTAGGCTTGTGTGAATATGTGCAGCATTTATGTATGATAGATTATGTTCTGATTAATGGTGAAAAAGATAATAAAGTAGTTGAATATCAAGATAGTCTTCATGAACATTTTATATATCCATGTAAAATAAATAATGGAAATTATATGCCACCTAAAGATCTAGGATACTCTATTGAAATGAAAGAAAATTCTGTTAATGAGTTCTCTTACCCTAATG
>JBJKYR010000052.1:0-31656 GCA_045560945.1 Alphaproteobacteria bacterium
TCTCTGAACCTCAATTTAATCCAAAGATTATTTCTACAATTGCAGAGGACACGAATATCAAAACGGGTGTCTTTGATCCTCTTGGAGCAAATATTAATTCTGATAAAGATCTTTACTTTAAGCTTATCAGCAATTTGGGTAATGAACTCAAAGGTTGTTAGTCTATTAATTTATAAATTCCACCTTGATCAAAGGTGGAATTTTAAACCTTTATTATAAAAAATTGGCGTATTGCAAAAGCGATTAATCAAATAGAAGAGTTTGAGATTAAAAATTTAGAGAGTCATACTCACTAAATTAGGTTGTTAACTTAACAACAACCTCCACCTTCACAAGCACAACAGCAGCTACAGCTACAGCCACATTTAGGTGGGTTTGGATTTTGATTTTTCATACCATTCTTAATACTAATGAAATCTATATTTTCAAGGATATATTTGAATGAGTTTATAAAAAAACAATAGATTTAGTGCTTTTCAACTAAATTGGGACACAAATAAAATTTATACAAATCACTTATCACAATATAAAATTAGATAATGAAGTCACTCTTTCGGTCATTTTTTACTGTTAGTTTTTATACACTTCTTAGTAGGATGCTTGGCTTTGTTCGTGACATATTAATTGCACGTTTTCTTGGATCGACCATAACAGCAGATGCATTCTTTGTTGCTTTTCGTATTCCTAATTTCTTTCGGCGTGTTTTGGCAGAAGGTGCTTATAGTGCTGCACTAGTCCCTGTTTTCTCTGGCATTGTTATTGATTCTAAAGATGATCATGAAGCAGCTGATTTTGTGGAGAACACCATGTCATTATTACTCTTTGTTACGGTCGGCTTAACTATCATTTTCTTTTTTGGGATGCCCTATATTATACAAATACTAGCACCAGGTTTTCCTGTAAATAGTGAAGCTTTTGATTTAGCTGTCTATTTTGGAAAAATAATATTTCCCTATTTAATTTTTATTTCCTTAGCTGCACACTTTACTTCAATCTTAAATGTGCATGAACGATTTGCTGCAGGTGCTTTTGCTCCTGCTATTTTAAATATCAGTTTTATTCTCTCTCTTTATATTATTACACCCTATGTAAGTTCTGCTGGCCATGCTCTCTCGATTGGTGTTTTAGTAGGTGGAATTGGACAGTTTTTATTTTTGTACCGATCAACGTTATCTTTTTATAAACCTAAATTAAAATTTCCAGAATTGAATGAGAGGTTGCGAAAGTTTTTTAGATTATTTATTCCAGGAGTTATTGGGTCTGGTGTTATTCAATTAAATATTATTATCGGAACAATCATTGCCTCTTTCCTTCCTATCGGAGCAATAAGTCATTTGTATTATGCAGATCGTTTGAATCAATTGCCTTTGGCAATATTTGGTATCGCCCTTGGTGTAGTTTTATTACCAGGTTTATCAAAAGCTATTAAGTCAGGTAATAATGAGATGACACAGAAATTACAAAACAGATCTTTAGAATTCGCTTTATTAATATCTATCCCGTCCGCTATTGGTTTATATATTTTATCCATACCTATTGTTCATATCTTATTTGAGCGGGGTGCCTTTACTAAAGAAGACACGCTCTATACATCGAATGTCCTTGGATATTTTGCTCTTGGTCTTCCAGCATATGTATTGATTAAGGTTATGATTGTTTGTTTTTTTGCCAGAGAAGATACTAAAACCCCCTTGTATATTTCAATCGTCAGTGTGATTACCAATATTGTTTTATCCCTTTTATTAATTAGCACAATGAGAGAAATGGGGATAGCCTTGGCAACAGCCATTAGTGCTTGGGTAAATGCTCTTTTACTTTTTATTATATTGACCAGTAAAAAAAGCTTAGATTTGGATGGTCAATTTTTAACCAATATACTGAAATTACTTCTATCCTTAATTATACTTGTTTTTATTACCCGGTATTTAGAAATTTTCTTTTTTGCTCAATTATATTCAGTAGATACTCTAAATAATATATTCTATTTGGTACTTACTATTATTATCACTGCAGCAATTTATGGGATAATAATATTTATATTAAAAATCATAACAATTACTGATATTAAAAACTATTTGAAAAAATAATATGGACAAAGTTACCAAAAGAATTTTATCAGGTGTTCAACCTTCCGGCGATTTGCATTTAGGCAATTATTTGGGTGCAATTAAAAACTTTGTATCTCTTCAAAAAGAATTTGAATGTTTTTTTTGTGTTGTTGACCTGCATGCTATCACAGTTTGGCAAGACCCAAAACTATTGAAACAAAAAACAAGAGAGGTAGCAGCTGCATTTATTGCTTCTGGTATTGATCCAGAAAAAAATACATTATTTGTGCAGTCACAAGTTCCACAACATGCGCAATTAGCATGGATCTTTAATTGTGTAGCGCGTATGGGATGGCTTAACCGTATGACACAATTTAAAGATAAAGCAGGCAAGAATAGTGAAAATGTATCGGTGGGATTATTTTCCTACCCAACTTTAATGGCAGCAGATATTTTAATATATTTAGCTACACATGTTCCTGTCGGTGAAGATCAAAAACAGCACTTAGAATTAACAAGAGACATTGCTCAAAAATTTAATAGTGATTTTAACACAGATATATTTCCTATCCCTGAACCTCTAATTTTAGGGGAGGCGACACGCGTAATGAGTCTTCGAGATGGTTTAAAAAAAATGAGCAAATCAGATCCATCAGATTATTCTAGAATTATGCTATCTGATAGTGAGGATGAGATTATTAAAAAAATAAAAAAAGCAAAAACAGACCCACTACCTTTGCCGGAAAATTTAGAAGAAGCAAAAAAAAGGCCTGAGGCTATTAACCTTCTAACTATTTATGCCGCTTTAAATGATTTAGATGTAAAGAATGCGGTTGATGATTATGCAGGAAAAGAATTTTCTCAATTCAAAAAAGATTTAGGAGAACTTGCATCATCGAAATTATCCCCTATTTCTCTGGAGATGAATAAGTTAATGAAAGATGAGAAATATTTAGACACAATTATTAGTAATGGTAAAGATCGCGCTATTAACATTGCAAATCCAGTATTATCAAAAATTTATGAAATAATTGGCTTTTTTAACCAATAATATCCCAAATTTTTGAATTTTTTTTACCAATTTTCATACGAAAGTCATATTAATGACTATATAAGGAGAATATGTTTATACAAACTGAACAAACACCAAATCCCCAAACTCTAAAATTCTTACCCGGGAAAGTGGTTATGGATGAAGGAACAGCCTTTTATCAAAATATTGATGAAGCTGGGAACTCACCATTTGCTAGAAGAATGTTTGCTGTAGAGGGTGTTTCTGGAGTATTTTTTGGTAGTGATTTCATAACAATAACCAAAAGTGATGAATATGAGTGGGAAGTTATGAAACCTTCTGTCCTAGGAGGTATTATTGATCATTTTAACTCTGAAGATAAAACAGTTGAAAAAGATGCTGAGAAGGAAGCAAAAAAAAGTCTTCAAACAAATGAAGATGACTCTGACATTGTAAAGCAAATAAAAGAACTTCTTGATACAAGAGTCCGACCAGCGGTAGCGATGGATGGAGGAGATATTATTTATAATGATTTTGCAGATGGTGTAGTTTATTTAAAAATGCAAGGGGCATGCTCAGGATGTCCTAGTTCCACTGCTACTTTAAAAATGGGAATAGAAAATATGCTGAAACATTATATCCCTGAAGTTCAAGAAGTAAGGCCAGTTGATGCATAAGCTTTTAGCCTTAAGCACTTTAACAGGCTTGTTATTCTTAATACAATCAATAACATCAATTGCTTATGAGAATAATAATAAAGATGAAAAAATTAATTTTGTATATCAAGTTAAATCAATACTTGATGATTATGTTTTGAATTACTGTAGTACTTATGATTCATACACTGTTAATAGACTATATTCTCAAAAGAAAATTTTTGATAAAAAAAATAATATTAAACTACAAAATAATTTTATAGTTTATCTAAAAAAGAAGCCACTTAATCCAAATATAGTAGAATTTATAAATAAAAAGACCAATTCTAGTATTTTAAATTTAAATATAAATGAGATTGATTTAAATCATCTTTCACAATCTAAAAAAGATTTTGTCAAAACTCTTCTCCCATTAATTTCATATGAAAATCAGAATATTTTATTAGAAAGATCCAAATTAGAAAATATGAAAAACTTTTTAGATGATAATAATACTTTATCCAAAGTTGATATAGAATTTTTACATAAAATTTCAAAAAAATACAAAATAAAAACTAATGATAGGCACAAATATGATCTAGTAAATGAGTTGTTAGATCGTGTTGATGTTATTCCAAATTCTATCGTACTTGCTCAAGCTGCAAATGAAAGTGGTTGGGGAACCTCTAGATTTGCAACGGAATTTAATGCTCTGTTTGGCGAATATACATACGATTTTTCTAATGGTGTTGTGCCTCTTTTAAGAGAAGAGGGAGAAAAGCATCTCGTTAAATCATTTGACTCAGTAAATAAAAGTGTTCAATCATACTTTAATAACTTGAATTCTCACTATGCGTATAAAGATTTTAGAGAAGTTAGAAAGATTATGAGAGAAAAAAATAACTTTAGTAATTTAAAGTTATTAATTGAAGAACTCGACTCATATGCTGCTGATATAAATTATATTAAAACAATTAACTCAATAATTGATGCTAATAAGTTTCATCAATTTGATGCATTTAGTTACTCAATAAATAACTCATAAATAAAATTGGTGACCAAACCAGCGCCATAAGCCATCTATACCTTTAGCAGTACAGTTTATTCTTGATCGACCTTTAGTTAATTTTCTTTGTAGTCTAATTTCTATTCTTTCATTAAATTTGAACATTTCTTTTTCTACTTGACCTTTGCTGTCAAAAACAAAGCAATCAATAGACGGTGTTAATTTTTCATCAAGTAATGAAAAACCTATAAAAGGCGGGTTGTCTTTGATACTTGGATTGGTTGGTATAAAATCGTAAATACCTAATCCTTTTGCATTAGCTGCAAATTTTACTCTATCAATTTCCCCATATCTTTCATTGAGAGAAAATCTAGGTAAATAATATAGATTTGATGTTTCATTTATAACACCAGAATGCTGACCAAAAGCAACCTTAAATTTATATTCTTTTAATAAATTTATAATTTCTTCATTTGCTTCACCGTAAGGATATGCAAAAAGAGGAGGAATACTTCCTAATTCTTTAAGAAAAATATTATTTGAAATTTCTATTTCATTTCGTACTTCATCAATCGATAAATCTGACATATGATAATGACTATGAGAATGAGCACCTATTGATACACCTTCATCTCTAAGTTCTCTAATTTGATTCCAATTTAAATAATTTTTATTATTTTCATGAATGGTTGATGTATTAACAAAAAGTGTAACAGGAAAACCTCTCTCTTTTAATTTAGGCCAGCCTACTTCATAAAATGATCTATCTGCATCATCTACACTTATTCCAATGGTATTATCAGGGAGGTTACCATCATTAATAATTGTATCCATTATAAATTCAATTGACTTTATTGAATATTTTTCTTTCGAAAATTCTTTTAAGTGGTCATCAAATTGATCTATTGTAACACTGGTGGAAGGATATTTAGAAATACCAAATTTATGATACATAAATATGACAGCTGAATTTTTAATGTTACTTGCATAGGAAGTAGATATGTTTAAATATATAAAAAAAATAAATAATATTTTTAAAATAAACATTCGATGTTCCTTTTTTTAGATGTAGCTTCACCAATATCAGAATTTCACTTAATTAATGATAAAAAAATTATAGATTCAATTAAAATTACAAATAATACTGATCAAAAACTAAGTGACTTACTTATTCCCACATATCTACAGATAGATAATGATTATAAACTGTCAAAAAAATTAAAAAAGTTAATTATTACAATAGGCCCTGGCTCCTATACAGCATTAAGAGTAGGGGCATCTTTTATAGCGGGTTTAAGTCAGTCAATGAATTTACCAGTCGCTGTTATATCTACTTCAACTATTTATAAGTATCTATCTGATACTCATCAACAAATAGGTATATATTTTGAGTCTTCAAATAACCAAAAATTTTTCTTATACAAAAAAAATTCAGAATATATTAATATAAAAATTGAAAACCAAAACTTTGTAATTCCTGAATTTATTTCATATATTTTTTATAATCTTAGTTTACCAAAATTTATAGATACTAAAATTAAGTCAGAAATGTTTTCAATTAAAATGAATGTACTAGAAAACTTGCAAAAACTGGAATTTAATAAAAACTTAATTATTAAACCTATCTATATTTCAAACAATAGCATACTCAATTGATAAATTATCATCAACTAACTAATTATGACAATGATCATTTTAATAATTTTATTTTCAATGAAGGAAAAAACTATGAAAATTATTTAAATATTGGATGGTCTTCAATTCAGATTAGTAATCAACTTAACAAAGATACAAATCTATCATTTGGGGCATTTTACAATGAAACTCTAGTTTCTTTTATAATAGGTAATTTATTTAATATTGAAAAAATATCAGAATATGAGATATTGCTACTATATGTTAGTAAGCATTTTCGAAAAAAAGGTTTAGGGACACAATTAATAAATAAAATTAGAGAAAATAACAGTCGTTTGAAAAAAATTTATCTTGAAGTTTCAAAAAATAATTCAGAAGGAATTGCATTTTATACAAAAATGAACTTTAAAACTATTTATACAAGAAAAAATTATTTTATTATAAATAATAAAAAAATAGATGCTTTTGCAATGAGCAAAACTTATTAGAAATGAAAAAAAATAAAATTTATATTAAGTCTTATGGCTGTCAAATGAATGTTTACGATTCTAATAGAATTCTAGATTTGTTTAAAAACAAAGAATATGAAATAGCTGATGATCCTAAAGATGCTAATTTGGTTGTTTTAAATACTTGTCATATTAGAGAAAAGGCAGCTGAAAAAGTTTATTCAGATATTGGTAGAATAAATAAAATAAAAAAAAATGAACCGAGAGATAATTTTAAATTAGTTGTTGCAGGCTGTGTAGCTCAAGCAGAAGGAAAAGAAATAAAAAAAAGAGCGCCATCAGTTGATTTTGTTGTAGGACCTCAATCTTACCATAACTTACCAGACATGTTAGATGCAGGTGATCAAATTGTAAGTGATGAATTCACTCAAAATGAGAAATTTAAAAATTTATTATACAATTCTGCAGGAGGGGTTTCAGAATTTGTTTCAATTCAAGAAGGGTGTGATAAGTTTTGCTCATTTTGTGTTGTTCCTTACACTAGAGGGCCAGAATTTTCTCGACCTGTAAGTGACATTGTAATTGAAATAGAAAAATATGTTAAGCAGGGTGTAAAAGAAATTATTTTTTTAGGTCAAAATGTAAACGCATATCACGGGATAGGTGAAGATGGTAAATCAAAAGATTTAGCATATTTAGTTAATAAAGTGAGTGAAATAGAAAAACTTTCAAGAATTAGATACATGACTTCGCATCCCATAGATATGACCGACTCACTTATAGAAACTCATAAAACAAATACGAAACTAATGCCTTTTTTACATCTTCCTATACAATCAGGCTCAGATAAAGTTTTAAAAGATATGAATAGAAAGCATACAGTTGATTTTTATAGAAATATTGTTGATAAGCTTAGGGAGGAGCGATCTGACATAGCTCTTTCATCTGATTTTATTGTAGGATATCCAAATGAAACAGATAAGGATTTTGAAGAGACGATGAAATTTGTAGATGATATTAATTTTGTTATTGCTTATTCTTTTATGTATAGTCAAAGACCTGGAACTCCTGCACAAAAAAAAGATAATGTTCCACTAGCAGATAAAAAAGCAAGACTAAGCGCATTACAATCACTTTTGAAAGAACAGCAAAAAAATTATAATAAATCTTTTATAGGATCAAAAATGGAAATATTATTTGAAAAAAAAGGGAGACATCACAATCAATATATTGGTAGATCAATATATAATCAGAGTGTGTTTGCCAAAAGTAATAGCGAGTTAATAAATACTATTCAAAATGTGAAAATATTAAATTCAACTGATTTTGCCCTAGAGAGTTCAATTTGAGTAATTTAAACTATTCTTTAGATATTGAGTTAAATGATAATAATTATCTCCCAAACCTTTTTGGAGTAAATGATAAAAATATTCACATATTAGAAAAAATTAATAATGTTCAAATTAAATATAGAGGTAATAAAATAAAAATTATTGGTACAAAATCATCTATTAAAGATACAAAAGAAGAAATTTTATTGTTATTTGAACAAGCAAAAAAGGGCCTTGATATAGATGAAGATAAAATTATGGAAACTAGAAGCATGAAAATATTAGAGATAGATCCAGAAGATCAAATGAATCTTTTTTTTCAAACAAAGAAAAGAAAAATATTGCCTCGTTCTCAAAATCAAAAAAAATACTTTCAACTGCTTAATTCAAAAGATATTGTTTTTGCTTATGGTCCAGCGGGTACTGGTAAAACTTTTCTTGCAGTGGCTAAAGCAGTTGCATCACTGCAACAAGGACTTGTCAAAAAAATTATTTTATCAAGACCGGCTGTAGAAGCTGGTGAAAAACTTGGGTTTTTGCCAGGAGATCTAAAGGAGAAAGTTGATCCTTTTCTAAGACCAATCTATGATGCTCTTTATGAAATGATGCCATATGATCAAGTTGAAAAAAAATTAGCAAACAATATAATAGAAATTGCCCCAATAGCTTTTATGCGCGGAAGAACACTGGAAGACTGTTACATTATTTTAGATGAGGCACAAAATACTACTAAAATTCAAATGAAAATGTTTCTTACTAGACTTGGAAAAAATAGTAAAATGGTTGTTGTTGGAGACAACACTCAAATTGATTTGATATCAAAAAATGAATCAGGCCTTATAGATGCCTCAATAAAACTAAAAAATATTGATGATATAGGTTTTATTGAGTTAGATCAAAGAGATGTTATCAGGCACGAAGTTGTAAGAAAAATTATTAATGCATATGAAAATCAGAATTCAAACTAATTTTTTTTGTAAATCAAACTATTGGTCAAAAAGGATGTTAAAAATAAAGGAAATTGTTAAAAAAATAATTAAAATTGATGAACTGGATTTTAAAAAAAATAATTCTTATAATTTAAATTTAATTTTTGTAGATGATAAACAAATTAAAAATATTAATAAAACATATAGAAAAAAAAACAAAACCACAGACGTTTTGACTTTTGTAAATAGTATAAAAAATAATAAAAATGAAATAGAAACTTATTGTGATATATTTTTTTCAGCTGAAACCATTAAAAAAGACGCCAAAAAAAATTTATTAAATTTTTATGATCATATAACACATTTAATAATTCATTGTTTTTTACATGTTAATGGATATGATCATAAAAAAAAATCTGAGTTTATTAAGATGAAAAAACTAGAAGAAAAAATTTTAATTTATTTAGGGATAGAAAGTCCTTATTTGGCATGAATCAAGATAGCAAAGAAAAACTGAGTATTTGGAAAACTTGGTTAATCAGAAAACTATTAAACACGGACTCTTCAAAAGAAGAAATTTTAAATCTAATTGCGAATGAAGTTAGTGATGATGATAAATTAAATAATACTGATGATAATAATGAAAAAAATTTGATCAAAAATATCCTACAGCTTGAAAACACAAGTGTTGAGGATGTTATGGTTCCAAGAGGTGAAATTATTTCAGTTGATAATAAAAAAAACTATAATGAAATTTTTGATATTATTAAAGAGGAGTCGCACTCAAGACTGCCAGTTTATGAAAACAATCTTGATAACATTATTGGTTTTTTTCATGTCAAAGATTTTATTAAAATAAATCAAAATAACTTTAGTCTAAAAAATATACTTCGTGACGTCTTATATGTTGCTCCAAAATCTCCAATTTTAGAACTACTAAAAAGAATGAGAACATCCAGAATTCATATCGCACTTGTAGTTGATGGTATTGGTGGAGTTGATGGCTTAGTTACAATTGAAGATTTGGTTGAAGAAATAGTTGGAGAAATTGAAGATGAACATGACGCAGAGGATATAGATGAAGAAATTATTAAAAAAGAAAAAAATATGCTTGAAGTCAGCGCATCATATAGAGTTGAGGAATTAGAAAAATATTTTAGTATAAATTTAGATTTTGCTGATGAGGACGAAGTAGAAACTGTTGGAGGCTTAGTTTTTTCAAAGATTAATAGAATACCAAAAAGCAATGAAGAGTTTAATATTGATGATATCGTTAACATAAAAGTTTTAAAAGCAAATGAAAGAAAAATTTTAACAGTACAAATTAGAAAAACACTTAATTGATTTTATTAAAATTTTTTATCTTAGGAGTTCTATCCGCATTATTGTTCCCTCCTTTTTTTATGATGCCTTTAGGATTTGTTATATTTTCTTATCTTATCAGGTTATTGAATCAAATTTCTATTAAGCAAAATTTATTTTACTATTTTTCTTTAGGATTTTTTTATGGTTTAGGTTTTTTATTGGTTTTCTTATTTTGGATTCAAAATCCTTTTCTAATGAACGAAGCAACTAAGAATGTATCAATATTAGGATTAATACTTCCTGTCTTTTTATCAATATTTTTTGGCTTAGGATTTACTATTTATAAATATATCAACAAAATTTATTTATTAATTATTTTCACTCCTTTTATGTTTTTGTTAATAGAGCTTGTTATTACAAATATATTATATGGCTTTCCCTGGATAACTTATTCATTTATTTTATCTAATAATTTAATAGGTTTTTATTTTTTAAAATATTTTGGAACATATGTTTCAAGTTATTTGATTATTTTTATATATATTTTGCCTTCTTTATTTATCTATTCTTATAGTTTAAAAAATGTAAAAAAGTTTGTATCTGTTATTCACCTACCTTTTTTATTAGTTTTTGCTCTTTTATTTTTAAATTTAAATCCTAGTAAAGAAAAGCAAAATAAAGAAATTAGTTTAGAAATATTTCAAATTTATTCACCTATTAATACATTCGATAAAAATTTAATAGAACTAGATATTATAACTAAAATTACAAACTCAAATGCAGAATATGTACTGTTTGCTGAAAATAATTACCCATATTTAATATCAGATATTAATTCTACTGATATTATGAAACATATAAAAGGTAATAAAAAAGTAATAATTGGCACTACAAGAATAGTTAAAAATAAATTTTATAATTCTTTTTTATTTTTAGAAAAGGATAACATTCAAATTTTTGATAAACAAATACTGGTCCCCTTTGGTGAGTTTCTTCCCTTTCGTTCATATTTAAAATTATTAGAAAACATCTCTGGAAATGTTGATTTTACTCCAGGCAATAATGAAAGAATTATTAAGTCTAGTGATGGAATTAATATTTTACCTATTATTTGTTATGAAGTAATTTTTAATAAAATATTAAGAAATATTAATGAAAAGGAAATTGATATACTTATAAATATCACTAATGATTCTTGGTTTGGGAATATGTTGGGTCCTTACCAACATTTTTATCATTCAAGAATGCGTGCTTTGATTTCTAACAAATATTTATTAAGGGTATCAAACAATGGTATATCAGCTATTATCAATAATAATGGTAAAGTAATAAATTATACAAATCTTAATATAAAAGAGAGTTTTAGGCATTTATTAAAAATTAAAAATACAAGTCACTTTGGCACTATTCATTATATTTCTATATTGTATTTAATTTTTCTTATCTTTATTAACTTTATTTTTTTTAGGCATAACTTTAAGCATGATAAATAATTCAACTTACAGATTATATGGCAGAACAAAAGGTAGAAAAAACAATAAAAATAATGATGCATTTTTAAAAATAAAATTAATAAATATTGATGATAAAAATTATAATATTTTAGATATTGGATCAGGTTTTGGAGAAAGTACAATTAAAATTGCAAAAAAAAATAAGAAAAAAATAGTTATATGTTGTGATAAATATATAGATGGACTTAATAATATTTTTAATAATGCACAAAAAGAGTTATTAGATAACATATATATTTATCAAGGCAATGTTCATAAGATGCTTGATGAATACTGTATTAATAATTCAATTTCTGAAGTTTGGATACTTTTTCCAGATCCTTGGCCAAAGAAAAAACATTTTAAAAGAAGATTAATTGATAAATTTTTTTTTAATAAATTAAAAACATATCTTAAACACGATGCAACAATAAATATTGCTTCTGATTCACAATCATACAATTCTCAAATTCTTAGAACTATAAATCAGGTAAAGACAGATTTTTTATGGGTAAATCAAAGTAAATCTGAGTGGGAATATGATACAAACACATTACCTGAGACCAAATATTATAAAAAAGCCTTGGAAAATGGACGCAAACCATTTTATGTAAAGCTAAAGAAATTATAAGCTTGAGTTTTGCTTTATTTTCAATATATGGTTAAAAAAGTTAACGTTTGAGAGGTGGGATTTCCCGCCTTTTTTTTGGTAAATATTATGGCAAAACAAAAAATTAAGGTAATTAGAGAAGAAATGCTCCAAGTAGCAAATAATGTTGCTCAAGAAAAAAACATTGATCAAGAATCAGTTTACTCAGCAATGGAGCAGGCATTAGAAAAATCTGCACGTGTAAAGTATGGCAATGAAAGAGACATAAGAGTAAATATTGATAGGAATACTGGTGACATAAATTTAAAATCATTTCTTACAGTAGTTGAGAATTACTCAGATGAACAAGCTAAAGAGATTTTACTTATTGATGCCCAAAAGATTAAATCAGATATTTCAATTGGTGAATTTATAACTAAAGATCTCCCTCCTATTGATTTAGGGCGTGTTGCAGCTCAAAATGCAAAAGGAGTAATTATTCAAAAAGTTAGAGAAGCAGATAAATCAAAACAATATGAGGAATACAAAGATAAGATAGGTGAAATAGCTATAGGTATTGTAAAGAGAATAGAATTTGGAAATTTGATTGTTGATTTAGGAAAAAGTGAAGCAATAATAAAAAGAGAAGAGTTAATACCTAGAGAAACATTTAAAAATGGTGACAGGGTTAGAGCCTATATATATGAAGTTAAAAATGACTTAAAAGGTTACCAAGTTTTTTTGTCAAGAACTCATCCACAGTTTGTTGCTAAATTATTTAATCAAGAAGTTCCTGAAATCTATGAAGGGGTTATTAAAGTAAAAAGTGTTGCGAGAGATCCAGGGTCTAGAGCAAAAATAAGTATTTACACTGAAGATTCAACAATAGATCCAGTTGGTGCATGTGTTGGAATGAGAGGTTCACGAGTTCAGGCTGTTGTAAATGAATTACAAGGTGAAAAAATTGATATTGTCACATGGTCAGAAAACCAAGCAACATTTTTAGCTAATGCTCTTGCCCCAGCTGAAGTGAGTAAAATCTTTCTATATGAAGAAAAAAACAAAGTTGAAGTCGTTATTCCTGATGAGCAACTTAGTTTAGCAATTGGCAGAAAAGGACAAAATGTTAAGCTTGCATCTAGTTTAACAAATTTAGAAATTGATATTTTAACAGAAGAAGAGGAGTCAGAGAGAAGGCAGCAAGAATTTAAAGATAAAAGTACCATGTTGTCAGAAGTTTTAGATGTAGAAGATGTAATAGCTCAATTGTTAGTAACAGAAGGATATGTATCAGTGAACTCAATTGCTACAGAAAATCTTGAAAATCTTGAAAAAATAGAAGGATTTGATACCGATTTAGCAAGTGAAATTCTTACAAGGTCTAAAAATTATCTCAAAGAATTAGAGCAAGATAATATAAAGCTTATTGATGAAAAAATACAAGATGAAAGTTTAAAAAATATTGAGGGAATGACTGTTCCCATGCTTGCTATATTAGCTAAGGAAGATATTTTAACATTAAATGATTTTGCAGAACTAGCAACATTTGAACTTATTGACAAAGAAGAGGGAATATTTAAATCACTTGATGTTGAAGAGGAGTTAGCAAATAGTATGATTATGGAAGCTCGAAAGAACTGGTTTGATTAATCTAAATAAATAAGAGTGTAAATTGGATAAAAGTAAAGACAATAAAAAGAAGCCACTAAAATTATCTTCTACTGGAAGAATGCAAATTAGGAAGAACTTGGGTCCTAGTGGAGAAAAACCTAAAGCTTCAGGAAATAAAAAAACTATTCAAATTGTATTTAGGAACAAAAACAATCAACAAAAGAGCTCATCAACCTCTCAATCTAATTATAGAGGATCTTCCTCGTTTAGGTCATCACCAACTCAAATAAATACGAATTTTACTCCAGTAAATAAAAATAAAACTTTTGAAAATAAAAATAAAAAAACTTCTGATTTAAAAAAGCAACAGCCAAAAAAATCAACCTTAAAACCTAATGATGATGACTTTAATAAAATTGATGCAAAAAAAATTCTTGAGCAAGAAGAGCAGGAATATGATAGATTTCCTAGTTTAGCTAAAATTAAAAGAGCAAGAGAAAAAGAAAAACTTCAATCTCAAGACCAAAACGATACTAATAAAATATCAAGAGAAGTTTCTATTCCTGAAATAATAACAGTACAGGATTTAGCCAATAGAATGGCAGAAAAAACTGCTGATGTTGTAAAATCTTTAATGAAAATGGGAGTAATGGCAAACGCAGCACAATCTTTGGATGCAGATACTGCAGAATTGGTAGTTGCAGAGTTAGGACATAAATCATTTAGAGTTACAGATGATGATTTATTAAAAGATATAGAAGATTTTAAGGATACAGAAGCAAGTTTAGTATCTAGAGCTCCAGTTGTTACTATTATGGGCCATGTTGATCATGGTAAAACAAGTATATTAGATGCTTTTAGAAGTTCAAATGTAGTTGCAGGAGAATCAGGAGGAATAACCCAACATATTGGAGCCTATCAAATTGGAGAAAAGAATAAAAAAATAACTTTTATAGATACTCCTGGACATGCAGCATTTTCAAATATGAGAGCAAGAGGGGCAAAAACAACGGATATTGTTATTCTAGTCGTAGCAGCTGATGATAGCTTGAAACCCCAAACAATAGAATCAATCGCGCACGCAAAAGCAGCAAATGTCCCTATAATTGTTGCAATAAATAAAATAGATTTACCTAATATAGATACTGAAAAAGTTAGACAGGATTTATTAACTCAAGAAATAGTTGTAGAAAGGTTAAGTGGGGATGTTTTGGATGTTGAGGTTTCTGCTATTAAAAAAACAAATCTAGATAAACTTAAAGAAGCAATTTTACTTCAAGCTGATATTTTAAATTTGAAAGCTAATCCTGACAGATCAGCTAGAGGCTCGATAATAGAATCAAAATTAGAAAAAGGAAGAGGCCCTGTGGCTACTGTACTTGTGCAAAAAGGAACTCTTAAGGTAAGTGATATATTTGTTTCTGGATCTGAATGGGGTAAAGTAAAAGCGCTTATTGATGATAATGGAAAAAACATTAAAGAAGCCCTACCCTCAACACCAGTTGAAGTTTTAGGATTTGATTCTAACCCACTTGCTGGAGATGATTTTATTGTTGTTGAAAGTGAAGCTATAGCAAGAAAAATAGCAGAATATCGTTTTAATAAAACACAAATTAAAAAAAATAAAGTAGTAAAATCAAATGTTGAAGAAATGTTTGAACAAATTAACCAAGGTAAGGCATCATCTTTACCAATTATTATAAAAGCGGATGTTCAGGGTTCAGCAGAAGCAATTGAAAGTTCTGTAACAAAATTATCAACAAGCGAGGTAGAGGTTACTGTTGTTCACAAAGGTGTAGGGGCAATTACTGAAAGTGATGTAGCTCTTGCTAACTCAAGCAAAGGATTCATTATTGGATTTAATGTAAGAGCATTACCTCATGCAAGAGATGCTGCAAAAAGAGATGGCGTTGATATGAAATATTATTCTATAATATATGAGTTAATAGATGATGTTAAAAATTTATTATCGGGGCTGCTCACACCTGATATTTCAGAAAAAATTACTGGCAATATTGAAATAAGAGAAATCTTTAGTATTTCAAAAATTGGAAATATTGCTGGATGTATGGTCAAAGACGGCACTGTTTCAAGAAATTCACAAATTAGATTATTAAGAGATAATGTTGTTATTCACACAGGTAGTTTAGCTAGTTTGAAAAGATTTAAGGAAGAAGTAAAAGAAGTTAAAAGTGGATTTGAGTGCGGACTTATGATCGAAAATTATTCTGACATAAAAATTGGTGATATTATTGAAACTTATCAAGAAATCAAAACAGAAAGAAAACTGTAAAACACAAGTTTATTTATGAGCAATCAAATGTCTTCACAAAGGCAAATGAGATTTAGTGAATTAATTAGGTCTTTAATTAGTGAGTGTTTATTAATTGAAGATTTTTATAATTTTAAATTTAATTCGACCTCTATTACGATTTCATATGTTAAAATGAGTAAAGATCTTAGAATTGCAAATGTTTACTTAATGCCATTGGGTGGAGAAAATAAGATCAAAATAGTTGAAGAGTTGAATAATCATAAGTATATTTTCCAGAAATTCTTATCTAGAGCAAAATTAAACTCTAAATTTACACCAAAAATTAATTTTTATTTAGACGATTCTTTTGATGAGGCTGAGAAAATTGAAAAACTACTGTTAAACAGAAGTGTTTCTAGAGATTTAGATGAATGAAAAAAAACAAGGTTGGTTAAATTTATACAAACCAGTTGGAATAAGTTCTTTTTCAGCAATATACAAAATTAAAAAGAAATTTAATATTAAAAAAATAGGACACGCTGGAACATTAGATCCAAATGCGGAAGGTGTGCTCCCCATTGCCATTAATAAGACTACCAAATTAATCCCATTTGTTAGTTCCGACTTAAAAAAATACAGTTTTAAATTAAAATGGGGTGAGCAAACATCAACTGATGACTCTGAAGGGGAAATATTAAATTGTAGTAACAAAATTCCGAATGAAAATGAGATAAATAAAATAACGAATTTATTCTTAGGTTATATAAACCAAGTACCTCCAAAGGCTTCTGCTATAAAAGTAAATGGAAAAAGAGCATATGCTATATTGCGTGATAAAAAAAAATTTTCATTAAAATCAAAAAAAGTATTTTTAAAATCAATCTCCCACCTTGACTCTAATAACAATACATCTAATTTTTCAATTGAGTGTGGAAAAGGTTTTTATGTAAGAAGTCTTGCAAGAGATATAGCTCATAAATTAATGACATTTGGTCATGTAATTGAGCTTAAAAGGACTAAAGTTGGAAATTTTAGTGAAAAATCAACAATTTTGCTGGACGAGCTTCTAAAAATAGGGCAAAGCGAGTTCGAATTTAATTTTATCCACTCTTCAATATCTATGCTGGACGACATCTTGGCTTATGAAGTTGAAGAAAGGGATGATCTAAATGATCTTTCCTTAGGTAAATCAATTTTTATTAATAAGAATAAATTAATAAAAAAACCATTAAATTCAGATAAAAAAGAATTAGTTTTTTTATCAAATAAGGGAAATATTATTTCCTTTGGCAAATTAAGTGGAGATTTGTTTCAACCAAATAAAGTTTTAACATAGGAGTTATGATGTCGATAAAAAAAGAAGTTAAAAAAGATTTAATTAGTAAATTTTCCATTAATGAGAAAGATACAGGTTCAGCAGAGGTTCAAATTGCAGTTTTAACTGAAAGAATAAACAATTTGATAGAGCATTTTAAAAATCATAAACATGATAATCATTCAAAAAGAGGACTTGTTGCTTTAGTAAATAACAGAAAAAAATTATTATTTTATCTTTCTAAAAAAGATAATGAAAAATATATGAAATTAATAAAAGAACTAAATATTAGAGGTTAGTTTAAGTCGAAAGAGAAAAGAGAAAAAAGATGTTTGAAGTAAAAAAAGTAGAATTAGAATGGGCAGGAAAAACCTTAACAATTGAAACTGGAAAAATAGCAAGACAAGCTGATGCATCAGTTGTTGTTACTTATGGGGGAACAACTGTAATGACAAATGTAGTTGCAGCTAAACAAGTAAAACCTGATATGGATTTTTTCCCATTAACAGTAAACTATCAGGAAAAATTTTATTCAGTAGGTAAAATTCCAGGTGGTTTTTTTAAAAGGGAAGCAAGGCCAACAGAAAAAGAAACATTGATTTGTAGATTAATTGATAGACCAATTAGACCGTTATTTCACAAAGATTTTAAAAATGAAACTCAGGTTACCTGTACAGTATTATCACATGATCAAGAAAATGATTCAGATATTGTTGCATTAATAGCTACTAGTGCAGCGGTAACATTATCTGGTTTACCATTTATGGGCCCCTTAGGAGCTACGAAAATAGGTTTAGTAGATGATAAACTTGTTGTTAATCCAACAATTCAAGAAATAAAAAATTCAAAATTAGATTTAGTTGTTGCTGGGACTAAAAATGGGGTTCTTATGGTTGAATCTGAAGCGCACCAATTAAGTGAAGAAAAAATGCTAGAAGCTGTAGTTTTAGGTCAGGAGTCTTACTTACCAGTTATTGATGCAATAATATCACTAGCTAAAAAGGCAGCAAAAGAACCATGGGATATTCCAGAAAAAGATAGTGAGATTGCTAATCTTCCTAACTTAATTTCCGATGAATATGCAAGTAAGTTCAATGAAGCTTATCAAGTAACAGAAAAACAAAAACGTGTAGAAAAATTAAAAGAAATTAAGAGTGAAATTGAAGAAAAATATTTAAGTGAAACACTTACAGCAGTAATTGTATCAGATGCTATTAAGTCAGTTGAAAAGGATATTGTTAGAGGTGAGCTTCTTAAAACAGGCAACCGAATTGATGGACGTGATACTAAGACAGTAAGACCTATTGTATGTGAAACTGGTATATTGAGTCGTACACATGGATCAGCATTGTTTACTAGAGGAGAAACACAAGCCTTGGTTGTTACAACTCTTGGTACAGGAATGGATGAACAAAGAATTGATGCTATAGAGGGTGAATATAAAGAAAATTTTATGCTTCATTATAATTTTCCTCCATATTCAGTTGGAGAGGTTGGAAGAGTTGGTTCAACAAGCAGAAGAGAGGTTGGTCATGGTAAATTAGCATGGAGAGCAATTCATCCAATGTTGCCATCTAATGACCAATTTCCATACACTTACAGAGTTGTATCTGAGATAACAGAATCTAATGGCTCAAGTTCTATGGCTACAGTTTGTGGAACTTCTATGTCATTAATGGATGCTGGTGTTCCAATTGAAAAACCAATTGCTGGTATTGCAATGGGTTTAATCAAAGAAAATGATGATTATGTTGTTTTGTCAGATATTCTTGGTGATGAAGATCATTTAGGTGATATGGATTTCAAAGTTGCAGGAACAAAAGACGGGATAACGTCTTTGCAAATGGATATTAAAATTACTAGCATTACATCGGCTATTATGAAAGAAGCTCTTGAGCAAGCCAAAGAGGGCAGAATTCATATTTTAGGTGAAATGGCAAAAGCAATTGAGAAACCGGAAGAAAAAATTTCTGAATATGCTCCAACAATTACTACGTTTCATGTTCACAAAGATAAAATACGAGAAGTAATTGGTAAAGGTGGCGCAGTAATAAGAGAAATTAGCGAAACTACTGGTGCTAAAATTGAAATTGATGATGAGGGTCTAGTAAGTGTTGCTGCTGTAGATGCAAAATCTGGTACTGATGCTATAGAATGGATCAAAGGCATTGTAGAAGAACCTGAAATTGGAAAGATTTATGAGGGCAAGGTTGTAAAACTTATGGATTTTGGTGCATTTGTTAATTTCATGGGCTCAAAAGATGGCTTAGTTCACATTAGCCAACTAAAAAATGAAAGAGTCGAGAAAGTAAGTGATGTCATAAATGAAGGTGATATTGTCAAAGTAAAAGTTCTTGACGTAGATGGTAGAGGAAAAGTTAAGCTTTCAATGAAAGAAGTTGAGGCTGAATAGTAGCTTTCTCCTACCAAAACTCATTGGTCATAGAGGGGTAAAAGATTTAAAACCCGAAAATACTTTAGAGTCAATTTTAACAGCTTTTGACCTTGGTCTAGAGTGTGTTGAAATAGACGTAAAAATTAGTAAGGATTGTATCCCTCTATTACTTCACGATGATACTTTAGATAGAACCACAGATGGATCTGGATTAGTCTATGATTTTACCTTTGATGAAATAAATAAACTTGATGCTGGTTGTTATTTTTATAAATCAAAAACAGAAATTAAAGTTCCAAGTTTGAGGAGTGTTTTAGATTTAGTTAAAAAAAAAAAAAAATATTTAAATATTGAACTTAAACCAAATAAAAACTACGAAGAATTAAACGTAAAAAAAGTATTACAAGAAATTAAACAAACCTCATATGACAAAATTTATTTTTCAAGTTTTGATCTTTCAAGTTGTGTAAGTTTAAAAGACAGTGAGCCACATTTGCTATGTGGTTTTTTAAATGATGATTTTAATAAAGTTAATATCAAAGAAACTATTGATATTTGTAAAAAATATAATTTTTTTAGTTGTGGTATTAACTTAAATTTTTTTAATAACTCTATCATAAACCAATTTATTGAAAATGATATTCAAGTAACAGTGTATTCTGATAATAACATTGAAGAAGCACAAGCTCAGAACTTATGGAGTAATAATGTTACTAGTATATTTATTGATGATCCGAGTGAATATTTTTAATTTTTTGGCATTCCAACAATATTAAAACCGCAATCAACATAATGAATCTCCCCAGTTATCGCTGAAGATAAATCACTAACTAAATAAAGTGCAGAATTACCTAATTCTACTAGATTTACATTTCTTTTTAAGGAAGAATTCTCACTTGTATAATTAAAAACATCTCTTGCATTAGCAATTGCTGCTCCAGCAAGTGTTCTCATTGGTCCTGCAGAAATTGCATTAACTCTTACATTTTGATCGCCTAAATCAACACTTAAATATTTAACACTTGCTTCAAGAGCTGCCTTAGCTACTCCCATCACATTATAATTTGGCATAACTTTATTTGCTCCATGGAAACTTAATGTGACTAAGCTTCCTCCATTATTTATTATGGGTTGGAATAATTTTGCTATTCTTGTAAAGGAATAGCAAGATATAGATAAGCTATTAATAAAATTATCTTTAGAAGTATCTAGATACCGACCATTTAATTCATTTTATCAGAATAAGCGACAGCATGAATAATGAAATCAATTTTACCAAATTTTTTTTAATTTGATTGAATGTATTTTGTAAACTATTTTCGTTATTTACATTACATTCAATCAAGATATTTGAATTCACTTTATCTGCTAAAGGCTTAACTCTTTTTAACAAAGTATTATTTTGATAGGTAATAGCTAGTTCAGCACCATTTGCATGCAGTTGTTTAGTGATACCCCAAGCAATTGAATGATCATTTGCGATACCAATAATTAGACCTTTTTTACCTTTAATCATTATATCTAGATATTAATAGCGTTGCATTTGTACCCCCAAAACCAAAGCTATTGAAAGTATATTTTCAATTTTATCATTTTGCTCAGTTTCTAAAAGAATATTGTGATCCTTTGCTCTATCATCTAATGAATTTATATTTGCTGAACCACTTAGAAAATTATTATTCATCATTAAAAGAGAATATATTGCTTCATGAACACCTGTTGCTCCTAAGGAGTGCCCAGTTAATGATTTAGTTGAGCTAATTTTTGGAATATTATTTCCAAATACTTTTTGATTGCTTCCAATTCTTTTAAGTCTCCTATTGTGGTACTCGTGCCATGTGAATTTATATAATCTACCTTACCCTTGATATTTTTGATTGCCATTTTCATACATCTTTCAGCACCTTCACCAGATGGTTGCACCATATCATATCCATCAGAAGTAGCTCCATATCCAGTAATTTCACCATATATTTTAGCTCCTCTTGCTTTTGCATGCTCAAGTTCTTCAAGGACTAATGTTCCACCACCACCTGAAATAACAAAGCCGTCTCTTTCAGAATCATATGCTCTAGAAGCCACTGATGGACTATCATTATACTTTGATGAAAGAGCTCCCATTGCATCAAACAGTATTGATAAAGTCCAATGTAACTCTTCGCCTCCTCCTGCAAATACTATATTTTGTTTACCCATTTGAATGAGTTCATATGCATTTCCAATACAATGAGAACTTGTTGAACACGCAGAGGTAATTGAATAATTCACCCCTTTGATTTTAAATGGAGTAGCTAGAGTTGCGGAATTAGTACTAGACATACTTCTTGGCACCATAAAAGGTCCTACTTTCTTAGAGCCACTATTTTTTCCCAACTCAGATGCTTTATATAAATTCATAGTTGATGGACCTCCAGACCCGACAATTATACCTGTCATTACATTTGAAACATCTTTTTCATCTAATCCAGAATCTTCAATTGCGTTTTTCATTGCTATATAATTAAATGCTGCACCATCACCCATAAAACGCAAAAGACGTCGATCAATATTTTCTTCCAGATCTATATTTGGCTTACCGTGTACGAGACTTCTAAATGAAAACTCTTCATATTCGGGAGCAGAAGAAATACCAGATTTTAAATTTTTTAAATTATTAGTTACAGTTTCTGTATCATTACCAATACATGAAACAATACCCAGGCCTGTTATTACAACTCTTTTCATTATTATTTATTATCAGATTGAAAAAGTCCAACCTTCATGTCTTTAGCTTCATATATAGGTTCTCCATCTGCCTTAAGGATACCGTCAGCTACTCCTAAGATCAATTTTCTAAGAATTAATCTTTTAAGAGAAATATGATAAGTTACTTTTTTTATTGTATCTAAAACTTGTCCTGTAAATTTAACTTCACCAACACCAAGAGCTCTTCCTTTACCTGGCTGTTCTAACCACCCAAGATAAAAACCAACCAATTGCCACATTGCATCTAAACCCAGACATCCAGGCATTACAGGGTCGCCCTTGAAGTGACAGTTAAAAAACCAAAGGTCAGGTGTGATATCTAATTCAGCAACAATCTCACCTTTTTTATATAAACCACCTGTTTTATTAATATTTGTAATTCTATCAAACATTAGCATAGGTGGGGACGGCAATTGCGCATTACCCTTTCCAAATAAATCTCCATTTGCGCAATCAATTAGTTGCTCATAAGAAAAGGAATTTTGTTTCATAGCGATACTAAGTAAGGTTTTAAATGATAATACAGTATAAGTTAACTATTATTTAACACACAATTAACATTATTTTTTATGTTAATATTATTTATAGTGAAATCCAAAGTATTAATTAATGTTAAGATATTATTTTCATCTTTAGTATTTAATAAAGTATTTATTGTTTTTTGAGCAGTCACTAATCCAGCAATTCCAGCACAAATACTAGAAATTCCTACAGTATCGCATCTAGGTAAATCTGCATCTTCTTCATTTGGAAATAAACAATTTAAACAAACATGATTTTTTTTATTTTTAAAAAGACATATTTGAATATTATAATTAATTGCTGATGAAAAAATATATTTTAATGAGTTCTGCAAACAAAATTTATTAATTAATTTTGAAGTATGCCAATCATCAGTTGCATCAATTATTATGTCTTTGTTCAATAATAAATTTAGATTTTCTTTTTTTAAATTTTGCGAGTAGGCAGTTATATTGCAATTTGGATTTGTTTTTAATAATTTTTCTTTTGCAACTAAAGTTTTATATTTTCCTAAATCCTCTAAAGTATATAATATTTGTCTACCCAAGTTGCTTTTTTCAATGATATCACCATCAAAAAAAGTTAAATTTTTTACACCAGATGCAACTAAATATTGAACTAGAGGACAAGCTATTCCTCCAAGCCCAATTATAACTATTTTAGCTTTATTTAACTTTAATATATTTTCTTCATTAAAATTTCTTAAAATAAACTGTCTAGAAAATATTTCATATTCTAAATCTGAGTAATTCATTTATTTTTTATTTCATTATAGATAGAATCTATAATTAAAGTAGCGCATTTAAATTTTGAGGATTTAGCATAATTTTTAATTTTATTTTTTGTCAAAATAGAAATTTTATTTTCATCTAAGCCAAAAACTTTATTTTTTCTGCTTATTTTATTATAAACTATCATATCACAATTTTTTTCTTTTAGTTTTTTTTTCGCCAATATTTTTCTATCTGTTTCAGCCGAAAAACCAACAACATATTTAGGTCTATGCTTTTCTTGAGTTGAAATTTTTTTCAGAATATCAATATTTGTTATTAATTTTAGTGATTTTAAATTATCTTTTCTTATTTTTTTTGAACTGATTTTTTTTATTTTAAAATCTGCTACAGCAGCACAAAATACTGCGATATCTATTTTTTTATTATACTTATTTGTCTGAATGAACATTTCATCCGCAGTTCTAACCTTGATTAATTTTACATTTGAAGGAGGTTGTATGTTTGTTGGTCCTGAAATCAAAATTACATCTGCACCCTTGCTTGCTAGTTGATTAGCAATTTCATAACCTTGCTTTCCTGATGAATAATTTGAAATATATCTTACGGGATCAATATTTTCTAGAGTGGGTCCTGCAGTAATAAGACATTTTTTATTAATAAATTTATTATCTGTCTCAATTCTAGAAATCAAAATACTTATAATATGTTTAACATCCTCAATCCTGCCCATTCCATATTCACCACATTTTAATCTTCCAATTTTAGGTCCAATAAAATCTACACCTATTGATTTAAGAAAATGAACGTTTTTTTTATTTAAAGGATTATTCCACATCATTGAATTCATAGCTGGAATAAAAATTATGGATTTATTTGCGGCTAGTAAAGTCGTTGAAGCTAAATTATCACCATATCCGTTTGCAAATTTTGCTATTGTATTAGCTGTTGAGGGACATACTACTATTAAGTCATTTTTTCTTGATAAATTAATATGAAGCATTTTTTCTTTTTTTTCACTTGCATCAGTATAAATTTTACCAGAAATATTCCTCTTTATTTTTAAAGTATTGACTAATTTTTTTGCATTATTTGTTATTAAACAACTTACTTCAATTTTATTTTTTTTTAATGCACTTAGGATATCATAACATTTTGATACAGCAATTGACCCTGTAATAATAAAAAGTATCTTCACTAATATTTATAACCAGTATGAATTGATACAATCCCATCAAATAGGTCTATAAATTTAAACTGACTTAAAGCCCGCATAACTCATTCTTTTTTTAAGATCTTCTTGGCTTGGAAACATATCAATACTTTCACTTAAGTAATTATAAGCATCTCGATTATTAGAAAATATTTTTCCAAAAGCAGGAATAAACTTTGATTTATAATATGAATAAATATTTGAGATAAAAAAAGAATTTGGTCTACTAAACTCCAGACAATAATACATTCCGCCAGGTTTTAATATTCTAAAAGCCTCTTTAAGTGATTTGTCAATATCTGTTATATTCCTCAAACAAAAAGAAATAATATATTTGTCATAACTATTATTAGTAAAGCTTAAACTTTCAGCATTTTGTTTATAGAAACTTACATTACCTTTTTTAATACGCTTCCTACCCTCTCTAAGCATTTCTATGTTTAGATCAACAATATCTATTTTTGCATTTAAATATCTCTTTTGAATTTCTAAAACTAAATCTCCTGAGCCTGACCCGACATCAATAATTTTATCACTAGACGAGGGGTTAACTATATCTATAAATTTACTTTTCCACAGTCTATGAGCTCCAAAACTCATTACATCGTTCATCAAGTCATAATTAAACGCAACATCTGAAAAAACTTTTTGAACTAATTTTGTTTTTTCTTTAATTGTTACCTTAGTATAACCAAAATTAGATATTTTACTCATTTTATGCCTGAATTACCTGAAGTTGAAACCACTGTTAAGAGTTTAAATATATTAAAAAATAAAAAAGTCATTAGTCTTGAGATTCATTCAAAAAAACTCAGGTATTTAGTACCTCATTTAGAATTAAAAAAAATAATAAATATAAAATTATAATAAAATTGAGGAGGATAGCTAAGTATGTGATTGTAGATTTTGAGAACTCTATGAGTATAATTATTCATTTAGGTATGTCTGGTAGATTAAAAATTATACAAATTAATGATCCACTTAAAAATCATGATCATTTAGTGTTTAAATTTAATAATATTCAATTAACTTATAATGATCCTAGAAGATTTGGGTTTATTGACATAGTTGAGTCGGATAAAATAAATAATATCAAATATATTAAAAAATTAGGTATTGACGCCCTAGATAAAAAATCTCTCAGCAGAATATTTGTACAAACAAATTTTATAAATCAGAAGTTTTGATAAAACAACTTTTACTAAATCAATATATAGTAGCAGGTATTGGCAATATCTATGCATCCGAAATACTCTTTGATGCAAAAATATCTCCAATGAGAAAAGGAAGTAGTTTAAAAAAGTACCATATTGATACCATTATTAAGTCTACCAGAAAAATATTAAGAAAAGCAATTAGATATGGGGGCTCATCTATTAACGATTATGTGTCCCCAGAGGGTACTTTAGGTAATTTTCAAAATAATTTTAAAGTATATGGAAGAGAAGGGCATAGAATCAAAGGTTTCATAATAAAAAAAGAAGTATTGTATGGCCGTTCTACTTTTTTTTGCCCTAAGATACAAAAATGATTAAATATTAAAGTTGACTTTAAATTTATAAAATTTATAGGCTTTTTTAATGGCTAACCATAAATCAGCTAGGAAAAGATCAATTCAATCTAAAGTTAAAAATACTATTAATTCACAATATTTAAGTAAAATTAGAACCAATCTAAATAAATTTACTAAATCTCTAAAAGCAGATAATTCCGAAGAAGCAACAAAATCTCTCCAGGTCATTAACTCAATCATGGCTAAAGCCGTTAAAAAAGGGATATTGAAAAAACAATATATGTCCCGAAAGTTATCCTCGTTATCAAATCAAATTAAAAAAAATTAATTTTTTTTTTTAATTTTTTCTCTTTTATTCTTGATTAAAATGCGTAAAGAGTATTGATTATCTTTATTATAATTGGTGATTATAATTTACGGTTATAGTTTTACGGCTTTGATTTTTTTACGTAAAATTTATTGAAAAAAAATCAATTACTATTAGGGGGCTAATGCAGAATCCAACTGAAGAATTTAATGAAACTAAATGGGCCTCTTTAAAAAAAGATTTAAAAAAAAACAGTAGGAGAAAGTGCATATAATAATTGGTTGAAACATTTAAACTATGTATCAGTTGATAACGATACAATCACATTGTCTTTACCAACTAAATTTTTAAGAGATTGGATAGTAAATAATTACTCTGATAAAATAAAAATTGAATCAAAGAATTATTCTAAAAAAATAGATGTTATTAAGTTTGTTGTAAAGCCGACTGGAGGGAGAATAGTCCCAGGCACTGCTAGAACAGTAAAAAGTAATGATAATCACTGGAAATCATCAATGGATATTAGAACTAACCAAAACTCATCATATCCTAATGAGTTTGGTGCACCCTTAGATCCACGATTTACATTCGAAAATTTTGTAGTTGGCAAGCCAAATGAATTAGCTTTTGCAGCTTCAGAGAGAGTCGCAGAAGCAGATGAAGTTTCTTTTAATCCACTCTTTCTATATGGTGGAGTTGGTTTAGGGAAAACTCATCTTATGCATGCCATCGGATGGAAAATTAAACAACAACAACCTGATAGAAAAGTTATTTATTTATCTGCTGAAAAGTTTATGTATCAGTTTGTGCGTGCTTTAAGATATAAAGATACTTCAGCTTTTAAAGAACAATTCAGGTCTATTGATGTTTTAATGATAGATGATGTGCAATTTATAAGCGGTAAAGATAATACACAAGAGGAATTTTTCCATACATTTAATGCATTAATAGAACAAAACAAACAAATAGTTATTTCTGCTGATAAATCACCATCTGATTTAGATGGTGTTCAAGATAGATTAAAATCAAGATTAGGTTGTGGTTTAGTCGCAGATATACACCCAACAACTTATGAACTCAGACTTGGAATACTAATTGAAAAGGCTCAAAAAAGAGGAGTAGAAATTCCTCCAAAGGTACTTGAATTTTTATCGCACAGGATAATTTCGAATGTTAGAGAAATGGAAGGAGCTCTCAATAGATTGGTAGCTCATGCTACATTAGTAGGTACAGAAATCACTATTGAAACTGCTCAGGTGGTTCTCCAAGATTTACTAAAATCTTCAAATAAAAAAATTACAATTGAAGAAATTCAAAAAAAAGTTGCTGAACATTATAATATTAGAATTACTGATATGCACTCTCCAAGAAGATCACGTTCAGTGGCAAGACCTAGACAAATTGCAATGTATTTAGCAAAATCAATTACTTCAAGATCTTTGCCAGAAATTGGTAGAAAATTTGGTGGAAGAGATCACACAACAGTCATGCATGCGGTTAAAAAAATAGAAGAATTAAAGCTTCAAGATATAAATTTCAATGAAGATATTGAACTTCTTAAAAGACTTATAGACTCTTAATATAAATTTATTTATATTTGTTTAATGAAGTTTGTAATTGAAAAAAAAACTATTTTTAAATCACTTACCCATTTACAAAGTATTGTTGATAAACGAAATGTATTACCTATTCTTTCTAATATTCTAATAGAAGCCAAAAATAATGAACTTACAATGTCTTCAACTGATATGGATATTTCAATAAAAGAAAATATAAATTGTGAAGTAATTGAAGAAGGGGCGACAACAATTAATGCACAGTTAATATATGATATAATTAAAAAACTTCATGATCAAAGTAAAATAGAAATTATTTCAAATGATGGTAAGATCCTAACTTTAAGATCAGGAGTTTCAAAATTTTCTCTAGCATGTTTACCTAAGGAAGATTTTCCATTAATAGAATCTAAAATTGAGGGAAATAAAGTAACAACTAAGGCTGAAAATATATTTAATCTGATAGATAAAACTAAATTTGCGATTTCAAATGAAGAAACAAGATATTTTCTTAACGGTCTTTATTTTAGTATTAATAATGAGAATGATAAAAGTATGTTAACTTTTGTTGGAACAGATGGTCATAGGTTGGCGAAACTTTCAATTGCGAATGCAATAAAAACAGATAACGTCAATGGAGTAATTATTCCAAAAAAAACAATAAATGAGCTATACAAACTTTTATCAGAAAAATCTGAAGATATTCAAATAGAAATTAATTCAAATAAAATAATTTTTTATATAGGTAAGTTGATTTTAATATCAAAACTTATAGATGGTACTTTCCCAGATTATAAAAGAGTAATCCCAAAAAATAATAATGAAAATTTATATATTAATAGATCAAACCTTCTTTCTGCAGTTGATAGAGTAAGCACAATTGTTAATGAAAAATCACCAGTTATTAAATTTAAACTTTTTAAAAATTTGGTTAACTTAAGTACAGTTAATAAAGATAATAGCAGTGCGACAGAGGATATCGAAGCTAATTTTGAAGGTAAAGAAATAGAGATTGGTTTTAATGCGAAGTATATAATGGACATGCTAGAAAACCTTAAAGAAAATGAAATACTAATTTCATTTATGGATAATGCATCTCCCATAATTGCTCAGGAAAAATCTCATCCTGATCTAATATATGTTCTAATGCCTATGAGAGTTTAATTATTGGGCTATTTTAAAAATATTAAACTTAATTGTTTTAGAAACTTTAAAGAGTTCCAACTTGAATTTTCAGATAAATGCAATGTTTTATTTGGAAAAAATGGATGTGGAAAGACAAATTTATTAGAAGCATTATCCCTTTGTGCAAAAGGTAGAGGTATTAGAAAGGATAAAATAATAAATTTTATAAAAAAAGATGAAAGTTCTTTTTCCAATATTGCTTATTTTATTAATGAAAATATAGAATATGAAATTAAAGTTATTACTGAGACAAATAATAATAAACTACACAAGAAAATATTATTAAATGATGAATTTTCTAGTGAAGTTAATAAAAAAATTGAGTCCTTAATAACTTATTTAGTTTATGTACCTGAAAATGAGAGGATGTTTGTAGCCTCACCAACAACAAGAAGAAATCTTTTTGATCACTTTATTCTTTCTAGCAATAAAAAATATAACACTTTGTTAAATTTTTATAAAAAAAATGTTTATGAAAGAAATGTAATATTAAATAATATAAAATATGAAGAAGCTTGGTTAATGAAAATTGAAGAAAACATCTCAAATAGTGGTATAGAAATCTACAAAAATAGACAAAATCAGGTTGATTTGTTTTTAAAAAACTTAGCTAATATTGGTAAATATTTTAATACAAAATTTAAAGTAAATTTAGACATAAATGATCCATTTTATGACGAAAAAACTGACTGTTGAAAAATATATGATTGCATTAAAGAAACATCGCGAAATTGATAAAATTATTGGGGGAACAAAAATTGGTCCTCACAAGTCTGATTATATTTTCTTTGTAGATAAAAATTTTCCTGCATCACAATTATCAACAGGCCAACAAAAAACATTAGTTTTGCTTTTATATTTTTCTCAATGTAATTACTTAGTAAATACTTGTAATAAGAAGCCAATTTTGCTTCTCGATGAAATATGCTCACATTTAGATGAGATAAATATACAACTATTGCTTAAAATTATAAATCAATTTGATATGCAGGTCTTTATGACTGGAACTAATAAAGATTTATTTTCTTTTTTATCAACAAATACAAACTTTTATAATATAAGTAATAGATGAACCAAACTTATTCTTCAGAATCAATAAAGGTATTAAAGGGCTTAGAGGCAGTAAGAAAAAGACCTGGAATGTATATTGGGGATACAGATGATGGTTCTGGCTTACATCAAATGATTTATGAAGTTGTTGACAACTCTATAGATGAATCTTTAGCAGGTTATTGTGATAAAATTGAAGTTATATTGAACTCTGATGGAACTGTTACAGTTTCTGACAATGGCAGAGGAGTTCCTGTTGATAATCATAAGGAAGAAGGGATTCCGGCCGCTCAATTGATTATGACAGAACTCCACGCTGGTGGAAAATTTGACCAAAATAGCTATAAAGTTTCTGGTGGTTTGCATGGTGTAGGAGTCTCTGTAGTGAATGCGCTTTCTGAGCAATTATTATTAGAAGTTAATCGTGATAATAAGATTCACAAAATGGAATTTGCTCATGGAGCTGTAAAAAACTCACTAAAAACCATTGGTGAATCAGAAATAATTAATGGAAAAAGCTATACAGGGACGAAAATAACTTTTCTACCATCAATAAAAATTTTTAAAAATATTGAGTTTAATTTTTCTACAATTGAAAAAAGATTAAGAGAATTAGCTTTTCTTAATACAGGAACAAATATTGTACTTCAAGATAACAGGTCTTCACAAAAAAAAGAGATTGCTTTTAAATATGAGGGAGGAATCATTGAATATGTAAATTATCTAAACAAAGGTAAAAACTGCATAAACAATACACCAATATATTTTTTAGGAATAAAAAATAATGTTAACGTCGAATGTGCATTGCAATGGACTGATGCCTATCA
>JBJKYR010000053.1:0-77868 GCA_045560945.1 Alphaproteobacteria bacterium
TAACTTCAGTTCCATCTTCATGCCTCGCACAAACTGTACCTGCAATAATAATTCCTAAGTGTTTAGTTTGACAACTTTCTGTTTTTACAACAGGTTTAATATCTTTTGACCATTTCCAACCTGGTTGTAATGTCAATCTCATTAATCTTTGTCCGCCAACTTTAACAGACTCTATTTTAGCATTATTAAATGCAGTTGATACTTCATCGGGGTTACTAAAGCTTTTAACTTCTATAGAGCTCATAATTTACGTCCTCCTAAAATAAAATAAATTAATAGTATCAGATAAAAAAGATATTTTTAAATGAAAACATTATTAAATTTTAACTGTTATAAAATAACAAAAATTAAATTTAATATTCTAGCCAAATTTAAATCATTTTACCTACTTTAAATTATACTTCTGTTTTAGTTAATTCCCATAACTGCACGTTGTCAACACAATCATCAAACATTGCTTTTGCATTTGGATTAGGATGGTTTCCAGAAGCAAATTGCTTCATATTTTCTTGATTATGCACAGTAACCTTCATCATCGCATAACTTTTATCTGGAGCAATACCTGGTCTAGTTTGTTCTACGTGAGCTATTGTTTTTCTTATTTCCAACCCTTCCTCTGATTGAAACCAGCCCATAAATTTATCAAACATCCCTTCTTTAAAAGTAACCATCGCCAACATTTCTTTGTCCATAAAATACCTTTCTTTATTAGTGTTATTTCTCTTTAAAGTGATTCTTTAATTATAAAATATTAAATTTTAATGATAAACAAATATGATTTTATGATAACAAGTTATGTATTTTTAATTGCCGCAGTTATTCTTGGCACTGCATCAAATATATTTGCCAAAGAAGCTGAAGGTTTTACAAAAATTTTTCCTTCTCTATTAAGTGCATTAACAATTGTTTTGTGTATGTATTGCTTATCACAAGTAATGAAAACAATATCTGCAGGTTATACCTATGCTACGTTTGCTGGATTATGTATTATTGCTACAACAATCATTGGTGTTTTACGATTTAATCAATGGCCAAACTTCTATGCTTTTATAGGTTTAATTTTTATAATTATTGGTGTGGTTCTGGTCAATTTAATGGGTAAAAATTAAGAATTTATTTCACCATCTTAAACTCATACAACTTAAACCTGCATCTACTTTTGCAATTTCATCAACTTTTACTTTTATAATATTATATTTTTTAGACAAAATTTCTTCAGCTTTAACAAAACCATCAGGAAGTAATAATTTATCGTTTATTCTAAGAGAGTTGGATCCCCCCTCTTCTCCTATTGGTAATTCAATTAAGTTATAATGTGATTTTAAATAATCTAATTTTGCCATCTTGTAGCTTACTAATATTACTTCATCATCTATTACGCTGCATTCAGATTTAAAATGAAGAATATCATTTGGTGTTTTACATATCTCAACTGTAGCACCAAGTTTTTTTAGTATTAATGATAAATTTTCTGCACCCAATTTATTTGTTCTTTCTGAGAGACCTATAATAAAATGATTATTTATATTTAAAATATCGCCGCCTTCAATAAATCCATTTTCAACAAATAAAATATTATCAAAAAGATGTTTTACTTCATTTTCTATAATATTTTTTTCACCGTTTCTACTGGAGTCAGCTGGATTTAATATAATGATATTAGATTTATAAATAATCGCTGGATCTTCTACAAAAATACTATCAGGATACTCTTCTAATGGTTCTAATAATTTAATTTTTAAACCAGCGTCGTTCATTGCTTTTATATAATTAGTATGTTCTTCAACTATAATTTCATATTGAGGATGTAAATTTTTAGAGCTTAATCCGTTTTGAATACTTTTATTTGGTGTTCTAATAATTGCATTATTAAAATTATAGGTCATATTTATATTCTTTAAAGGTAAAAGATATTATACTAAATAAAATGAGAAATAATTAAAATAACTTTTAATATTAATATAAATTAACAAGCATTTTTTAATGCTGGGATATTAAATCCCAGCATAGATACTCAAAGTTTAATTAAGTAAATTAAATTACTCTCCCCAAGCACCGTGAAATTCTATTACTTCAGCTGGTTCATCACCAACTACCCAACCATCATGACCAGGGTCAATAGAGTAAGCGTCACCCTTAGTGTAACTTACTTCAGTTCCATCTTCGTGCCTTGCACAAACTGTACCTGCAGTAATAATTCCTAGGTGTTTAGTTTGACAACTTTCTGTTTTTACTACAGGCTTAATATCTTTTGACCATTTCCAACCTGGTTGTAATGTCAATCTCATTAATCTTTGTCCACCAACTTTAACGGACTCTATTTTAGCATTATTAAATGCAGTTGATACTTCATCAGGATTACTAAAACTTTTAACTTCTATAGAACTCATAATGTACGTCCTCCTAAAATAAATTAAATTAATAGTATCAGAAAAAAAAACATATTTTTAAAAGAAAATATTATTAAATTTTAACTGTTATAAAATAACAAAAATTAAATTTAAAGGCCTTTGTCTTGATAAATTTATTATAATCAATATTATTAATTTATTAAGTACTAAAAAATAATTTCAAAAGGATAAAAATGTCAGTAATAAAAAAACTTTGGGATGCGGAAGAGAATAAAGATTTAGCTCAATTTAATGAGGTAATGAGTGAAGATTTTGTTTGGGTAAAACATTCTACTGGTGAAGAAATTGGAAGAGATGTCTTAGCTACATGGTTTATGAGTGACGATGCACCTACATCTGAAAATAATAGAATAATTTATGAAAATGATGAAATAGGAGTAGCTCATAGTTTTGTCACCTTTAAAGATGGCTCAAGACAAGCTGTTATGGTTGTCTATACTATCAAAGATGGAAAAATTATCCGCTCTGAAACTGGCGCTACAGATATGCCAAAATAAAAAACTAATATTATTTCAATAAAATGCATCGTTATTTTTTGATTCCGATGATTGGTTTTTTCTTAGTGATTTTAGGTTTTGTTATCTATTTGCAATATATAAACGAAAATTGGAAATATTTAGTTCCTAAACCTATCCTGCCAGAATCATGTAATGATTTATCAGATGTGGAATTGGTTATTCATAAAGCTGATTATTTAGAAGGAAGATCTTTTACTGACAATCCAGACATTATTAATGGTAAACAAATTCATGCTATATATTTATTACCTTGTGAAAGAGAAGATAGAAGATTTGATGTTAATTCAAATATAGAATTTTCTTTATTAGCTATAAATAAATGGTTTTTGGATAAATCAGCAAATCAAAAATTACGTTTTGATATAACTAATAATAATCAGATAGATGTAACTTTCTTACGTGTAAATAAAACTATGAATTGGTTTGATAATAAAAAACAAGAAGAAAATAATAAAAAAATTGACATTTCAGAAAAAATAAAAAAAATTATTTATTTAAATAAAGATAAGTTTCAAAATTTTACTGATAAAAAATTTATTATTTTTTTTGAAGGATGGGAAAGAAGAAAATATATAAATTACAATGTTTGCGGGAAAGCTGAATTTGAAGGCAAAATTTCTGTTTATTATACTTACTCACGTTTTAAAAAATATATTGGCAGTAATTTAAATCTTAAAAAAAACAAAAGAATATTTACATGCACAAAAAAAGATCACTTAAATGATACAAATGATCTTAATTTTGGTGATGCAGAAGCTACTATTTTGCATGAAATTCTTCATTTATTAGGTGCGCCGTCTAAATGTGGTAAAAATTTAGATAATTCAAAATCTCATGTCGTAGATACTAGAAAAGATATAATGCATAAACAATCGGGAAATGAATATTTAGACTATAAAAATAATGATTATTATAACCACAATATTAAAGGATGTAGTGATTTAAAAAATAGTGATTACCTAATTTCTAATTAAATAACTAAGGATTTAAAAGAACTTTCATTGATTGATCACTCATAGCAACATCCATTGCCTCATGAACATTATCAATATTAAATTGATGTGATATAATTTTTTCCCATGGCAATTTATCAATATTTCTTTCAAGTAATTTTATAGATGGGTAATATTGTGAGATGTCATCTCCACCAATGCCTATAACTCTCGCACTTTTTTCAAGAATATGTGAATGAGGATTAATAGGAATATCATGTGAATTAGAAAAAATTCCTACTTCTAAAACCATCCCCCCTTCTCTTATTAATTCCAAGGCAATAGTAAAACCTTCTGAAACACCTGAACAATCAACAACTAAATCAGCTCCTAAATTATCGGTTAATCGCATTATACTATCTTTTATTTCCTCTCTATCTTCACTCGTTATCACTTCAGTAGCTCCAAATTCTTTAGCAAGTGATGTTCTAAATTTATAGGGATCAACAGAATAAATTTTTCCTGCACCCATGAGATTAGCTTTTATTAAATGAAATAAACCTATTGGTCCTGTTCCTAAAATAACTACAGTATCACCACTTCTAAAAGGTTCCCACTCTGAAGACCATTGACGAGCTTTATCTAAACATCCTGTGACTGAGAGAGGTTCAATAAAAGTTCCAAATTTAGGATCAAGTGTATCAGGATATTTAAATAAATGGCTACCTGGTAAAATATACAAGTATTCACTCCATCCACCAAAAATATGAGGTGGCTCACCTGCTCCTATATTATTTCCATAATCTAACTTACATTCACAATAATAGTATGGTCGATTATTTCGACAAGCAAAACATTCACCACATGAAATATTTGGGGCTGGGACAACTCTATCCCCTACATGCAATTCATTTCCATCGTGATCCAAAATCTTACCATTGATCTCTTCAATTATACCTACATTTTCATGTCCTTGAATTACTGGTAGAGGTATGGGCCTTCCTCCCTTTTGATGAAAAAAACCTTCAAATGAATGTTTGTCTGTTCCGCAAATACCAGAATATTCCATTCGAATAATAGCGGAGTCTTTTTTTACTTCAGGATATGGAAAACTTTTTAATGATAATTTACCTTTAGCTTCTAGAACAACTGATTTAACAAATCTATTTTTAATCATGGGATATAAAATATATCATATGAACAATTTTTATTGAATATTTATCAAATAATCAATTAAAGAAATCCAATCGTGGCACCGATTAGGAGAATATTAATGAAAAATAAGGTGATTATAAATACTATTATTAGTTTTATCAGTGCCACAAAAATTCTTATAAAAATAAATTGAGATATTTTTTTGGTATAATTATGTTTTTCTTAAGAAATAAAATTAATATGAGCTAGAAATTTTCAAAACTAAATACATTCCTACACAAAAAATTATTATCAAATCAATTATAATCATATTGTTTTCCAATCTTTAAATTCTTCTTGAAGATTATTTTTGTCTTTAAATGCTATACTTTCAGAAATTAATTTTCCCCCTTCATTAATTTGAAGACTTCCATATGTTATTTTTCCTGACACATAACTTGATGACATAAGTTTTAATAATTCCTTAACGTCAATCTCTCCTTCTACGTTTCCTTCAACATATAGTTTGTTAGTTTTTATTTTGCCTTTTATTGATCCAGTCTTACCAACTATTAATTCATTGCATGAAATATCGCCCTCTATTACACCTTGAACATTAATTTCATTTTCTTCTTTTATTTCACCCTTTATACTAGCTCCTTCACCAATCATGAGAGAGCTTGTTTCCTTAATTTGCGTTATAGGTTCAGAGATATCATTTTTAACATTATTATCATAATTCATAATATTTTTAGTTTTGTGAAGAGGTTCAGTTTTCGTTTTTAACTTTAGTAATGACATTTATTTTCCTTTTTTAATTAGTGTTTAAAGAAACTTATGAATAATGTTTGTCTAATGCATGTTGTAAATATGTTCATTTTATGAAAAAAAGAACTCAGTAATGATTGATATAAATTATTTTAAATCGGTTCGAATATTAGATGGAGGAATGGGACAGGAACTCTTATCAAAAGGACTCCAATCGAAAGGTTCTTTGTGGTCAGCATCTGCTTTATTAGAAGAAAAATATCATCAACTAGTAATAGATGCTCATCTTAACTTTATTAATGCAGGTGCCAACGTCATTGTAACAAATAATTTTTCTGCAAGACGTGTAAGAATGATTGAGAATAAAGCAAATGATCAATTTGAATATGCGAATAAAATAGCTGGAGAATTGGCATTAAAGGCAAAAGAACTTTCAAAAAAAAATATAATGATAGCTGGAAGCCTACCTGCACAAAATGATACATATGTAAAAGATGAGAGAGATACTGAGCTTGTAGAAAGTGGATTTCTTGATCAGGCTTTATGCCTCCAACAATATGTAGATTTTTATTATTTAGATGTAATGTCAAGTTTGAGAGAATGCCAAATAGCATTATCAGTAACTGAAAAAATAAAAATACCAGCATTAGTAGGATTACATATTAAAGCTGATGGGAAACTACCTTCTGGTGAAAAAATTTATGATGTTATAAATGAATGTAAAAAATATAATATTCTTGGCATTATACTCTCTTGTGTATCACCTGAGATTATTGCGCAAAAAAGCTGATGAATTATCAAAAATTGATATACCCTATGGTTATAAAGCAAACTTATGGAAATTAAATGACCCCCCTTCCTCATACTGCATGGATAAAAAAAACCAGATCAAATAGGTACAAATCCAACTGAAGTATTAGGTACTAGAGATGATTATACAGATGAAATGTTTTACAATTTTTTCTAAGAAAATGATTGATAAAGGTGCTACCATTATTGGTGGATGTTGTGAAATAAAACCAGAACATATTAAAAAAGTATCTGAATTATCTAGCTAATTATTAGTATAAAATATTATATTTATAAAAATTAAGTTTTATAATTAAAAAATTAAAATCTAATGTATACAATAAGTAATGTTAGAAGATAAAGTTGTAAAAAAATTAAAAGAGAATTTTTATCGACGTATAGATAAAAATGATGAATTACAATTTTTAGATTCTTCAACTCTTAATCATGCTTTGTGTTTAGAGATTGCTGAAGGTACTTTTGGTAATATCGCAGTTTCATATGAAGATTTATGCCATAAGATCCCGAGAAAGATAGGCTCAAGATCAACTATCCTTAATTCATTAAATAATGCTGTATCGAAGAAATATTTTATAAAAGAAAGTGTTGATTATGATAAGCGAATTAAAATTTATAAACTCTCTGAAAATTTTCAAAAAGTTATGATTCAGTGGATAAATGAATTAAAAGATACAACAAGTGAAATTGAATAATTTATTTAAATAATAAACCAGCACCAAGTAAACCAGTATTATTTTTTAGTTTAGAAGTTTTAATATTTATTTTTTTAACCTCTTCAGCCAGAATAAAATTACGAATTTTTTCTATTAAAATTTTCTTAAAATAAATATTATTAATTATTACTCCTCCTCCAAGAACTATTTTATCTGGATCAATGGTGTTTATTAATAAGCCTATTAAAGAAGCTAATGATTCTGCAACATTATGTAAAATTTTATTTTTTTTATTTTTATTTTTAATAGCGTGGATTTTTATTAACTCTTTACCAGAATAATATTCTTCAGGAATTAATGATATTTTTATATTCTTTTTCCAATCATATAAAGATATTTTAGATGATGCAAAATGTATAGCATATCCTTTTGCTCCTGAATAAATTTTTTTATCTTTAAAGTGAGCATAACTTAATCCAGTACCTATATTTATATATGCAAAATTTTTATAATTTTTAGCAACTCCAAAGTATTTTTCAGCTCTTAAATGACAGCGAACATCAGAGTCGACATTAACTTTATAATTTTTTGGAAAATAATTTACTAAATTTTTATTATTCCAATTAAAGTTATAATTACCCTTAATAATACCTCTATTATTAATTAGCTCTGGTACACCAATTCCAATATGTTTTATTTTATTTTTGTCAGATAGATTTAAAATATTACTTATAATTAAATGTAAACTCTTTTTATCATTACCAAAACTTTTTGATGGTATAATCAACTTTTCATAAACTTTACCATTATTATCATCAATAATACCTATTGCAGTTTTTGTTCCACCAATATCTACACCTATTACTTTCATAATTAAATTTTAACTTTTTTATCAATATATATTTTACTATTTTTACAACTATAAATAATTGATGCTGGCCAGGATTTATCAAATTTCATTAAAGATGATATTTTTTTAAATGCCTGTCTTTTTTCAATACCTGACAAAACTAAAATTGCACTTTTACTTAAAGATGAAATAGTTTTTAATCCTACTGTTAATCCAAATTTAGGAACTTCATTTATTTTTTTAAAATTTGAAAATGTTTTTATGTTATCTCTTCTAGTACTTTCAGATAGTTTTGTAATATGTGTTCTTTGGTTTATTTTGGAAAAAGCATTATTGAATGCAACATGACCATCAGAACTACCAGAAGCTAATAAAAATATATCTATACCTCCTAGACTTTTAATGATCTTATCATAGTTATTTGGTTTTTTTACTGATGGGAATAAAATATTATAATCTTTAAGAGAATTTTTTTTATTTTTTTTATAATTTAGTAATTTTTTTATAACATTTTTAGAAAATCTAACACAGCTGAAATGTAGTTTTGGATTTATTAATAAATATTCATTTTTTCTTTTAACTACATACTCATCCATCATAATAATAGTGAGTTTGTCTAAACTAATTTTGTATTTATATGATAAAGTTCCCAAATAATAATAAGTTTTTTTTAATGATCGACCTCCAGGACATCCTAAAACAAATGTCTTTTTATTTTTTAATTTCGTTAATATCTCTAGTGCAAGATTTTTAGATAAATTTTTTTCATTGTCAAAAGTCTTTATCATTATTCTTTAACTGCACCTGTAACCATGCCTGAAATAAATCGTCGTTGAAGAAACACATACATTATTAATACTGGTAAGGCGACCCAGATTGCTGCTGCAGCTGTAATAGCAGGATCACCGTATCTTTTATTACCAGCAAAATAGCTTAAAGCCAGTGGTGCAGTTCTCATATCTGCGTCTTGAATCATTATTAAGGCGAGTAAAAACTCGTTCCAAGTCCACATAAATAACAATACAGTTAATGTTAATATAGCTGGTATCATTTGAGGAATAAGGATTTTTATTAAAATTGTAAATCGACCTGCGCCTTCAATCATTGCAGCCTCAGATAAGCTTTTTGGTATAGCTTTAAAACTAGCTCTTAACCAAAATATACTAAATGGAATTGATAAACCTATTTGTGGAAGAATTAATGACCAATAAGTATTAGATAAATTATAACTTTTCATAGTATAATATAATGAAATAACAATTGACTCATACGGCAAAACTAATCCTACTAACAATAGTGCAAATAATGGTGTGACGCCAAATATATCTAATTTTTCAAAAGCATAGGCAGCCAATGTACTGCAAAAAATAGTAACTGAAACAACGCCAAAGACCACAACAAAAGAGTTGAAAATTCCATTACTAAATCCACCGTCAGTCCACGCTTTAACAAAATTATCAAAATAAATTCCAGACGGAACTGTAAATCCAGAAATTCTCTTTCCTGGTTCACTTAAGGCTAAAAATAATATTGAAAAGAAAGGATATAAAACAATAATGGATCCAATGATAAAAATAGAATGAGCTATCACTTTTTCACGATTTTGATAATTCATTTTTTATCCTTAAAAATAAGTAAAATTATAGAGACGAGTGTAAAAATTAAAAAAGTTAACATTATACCAAGAGACGAAGCTGAACCGACTTGATTCATTTGAAAAGCTTTCTTATAGATAAACATTGATGGAATCATAGTTGAAGTTCCTGGCCCACCTCCAGTGGTTATATAAATTAAATCAAAATTTCTTAATGCTAACGTTACAGTAAATACTAAAGCAACAACTATTTCGCCTTTTAAATTAGGTAGTGTTACATTGAAAAATTCTGATATTGCTCCTGCCCCATCTACTTTAGCTGCATCATAAAGTTCAGTAGGTATTTTTTGAACTCCAGCAATAAATAAAATCATCGTAAAACCAAACATAACCCATGTTCCAATTAAGCCTACAAAAGGTAGCGCATAGTCAAAAGAACCAAGCCATGCTCGTGATACTTCTTCAAGTCCAAAAAAATCTAAACCTGAATTTAATGGACCTTTAGGAGCATAAATCCATCTCCAAGCTATACCAACAACAATCATTGATAAAATTTGAGGTAGAAAAAGTATAGCTCTATATGTTGACATACCGTGAACTTTAACTCTAATCATTAGACCTGCAATTAATAAACCAATTATAATTGGTAAGATTGAGTAAAAAATTATTAAAATAAAAGAATGCTTTATAGATGAGGTAATTTTTTTATTTTGTAAATTTTTAGCATATTGTTCTAATCCAACCCATTTTTTTTCAGATATACCATTCCATTCAGTAAATGAATTATAAAAAGTATCAGCTAAAGGAAAAAAAACAAAAACTAAGTAAAAAATAAAGGCTGGTATTAAATAAAGATAAGATGAATAGTCAACTTTGTTTTGAGGCCTATAAATATATTTTGTACTCATAGACCTCAAAGAGGAAGAATTAATTTACACTTTCAGCTGCCATTGCATCCATAAACTCTTGTGCAGATGCAGCACCACCAATAACTTTTTGTAATTCTTGTGTCACGGTGTCATACATACCAGGCGTAGCCCAGTCTGTATAGAAAGTTTTAGCGTTAGCTCCTACTAAAGCATTTGATGCCGCAATAACTTCCGCTTGAAGATTTGAAGTTGGATCAATTGTAGGAGATTGTGCTGGCACTCTCCCTACACCCATTAAATCATCAATGAACTCATTACTTAACAAATGATTAATAAATTTTGCTGCTAAGGCTGGATTAGCTGATTTAGAACTAATGTGCCATGGTAATGCGAAAGAGCCACCACCGGCTACCCCCCCACTCGCTCTTGGCATAGCAAAAGCTCCAACATTATCACCCATACCTGAATTAAAATCAGCTGTCATCCATGTACCAGTTAAATTGAAAACACCTTGTCCATTCATAAACATTGCATTAGCATCATCATATCCAATTCCTAGAGAGTCAGAACCAAAATACCCTGCGCTAGCCATATCAGCAAGTTTTGCAGCTGCTCTCATTCTATCATCAGTCATAAAATCAGTATTTTTAGCATTGAAAATCCAACTTCTTGTTTGATTTGGATCAACAAAAGCTCCTTCTACTAATCCCCATACGTGAATAATTGGCCATCCATCTGCTCCACCTAGTGCAATTGGTAATTCACCAGCATCTTTTGATACTTGCAATGCATTTTCAAATTCAGCAAAATTTGATGGAACTGATAGTCCAAGGGATGCAAGCTTATCTTTGTTGTAATAAACAATTACATCTTCTGCTACAGGACTGATGCCATAAAGATTTCCAGAGCCCCAAGTTGTTCCATCGTCACTCCACATAAATTCAGCTAATGCTCCATCTGCAAAAAGATTTTTCCAACCATATGCATCGGCATATTTTTCTAATGAAATAACCAATCCATTTTGAATAAGTGTTCCGTCAACAGTAAATCCTTGGTTACCATGAGCAAGATCAGGCGGATTATTATCTGCCATTTTTAATTTAATAGTAGACATGAAGTCGTCCCATCCAAGATAGCTTGCTTCAACAGTAACACCGGGATTAGCTTCTTCAAATTGTGCGATAGCAGCTGTTAGAGTAGCTTCATCTCCTGCTTCAGCCAGTATACGAAGATTATCAGCTTTACTTGCAAATGAAAAAGCAAGAATAGCTGTGATAATCAAAAATATTTTTTTCATTTAACCTCCCAGTTATTATGTAAGACATATAAGAATACAAAATTATCAAAAAATCAAAAAAAATTTCACTTAATTATTAAGATTACTTTCTAAGTGTATAAAAAATTCTATGATTTAGTTGAAAATATAAGACTTTTGGTGTTAAATATTATTCAATGACAGAAAAAATAGTATTAATTGGTGCTGGTAGTGCAAATTTTGGCTTAGAGGCTGTATCTGATATTTATCGCTCTAAAATTCTTGAAGGGAGTGATATTGTACTACATGATACTGATGCAAAGTCTCTTAAAGAAACTCAAGAAGTAGCAGATAAATACAAAGGAGAGTTCGGTGTTACTTTTAATGTTAAGTCTTCTATAGACCGAAAAGAAGCATTAAAGGGAGCTACAGTAATAGTAATATCAATTGAAGTTGCACCTCGATTTGGTTTATGGGATCAGGATTGGAAAATTCCTCAACAATATGGTATGAAACAAATTTATGCAGAAAATGGTGGTCCTGGTGGTTTATTTCATTCGTTAAGAATAATCCCACCAATTTTAGAAATTTGTGAAGATATAAATAATATATGTCCTGAGGCCTATGTTTATAATTTTAGTAACCCCATGCAAAGAATTTGTCATGCAGTAACTGTAAAGTATCCAAATATGAAATTTATTGGATTATGTCATGCTATAGCGGAAATGGAAAGAGATTTACCTGAATTATTAAATACAGATTTTTCTAATATTGAATATCGTGCTGGAGGATTAAATCATATTAGTATTCTTACCGATGTAAAATATAAAGATACAAAAAAAGATGCATACCCTCTTATAAGAAAAAAGGCATTAGAATATTACAAGAACTATATTATTGATTTTGAAAAAATGAATGAACAATCTACTTCACCTGGAGCTGAAAGAGGAATATTTTTAAAATTATTTGAAACATATAATTATTTACCAATCACAACTGATAGTCATCTTGGTGAATATCTCCCTTGGGCTCATAGTATTGCTGATCATTATGCTATTCTAGAATTTTATAAAAATTATAAAGTAAATTGTCAGACTATCTATAGGTCAGAAAAAATGCACAGTTTTTATTTTGATCAAAATCGTCATTCTAAAGAAAGGCTTGTAGATTTAATGGAAGCTGTTGTAGAGGATCGAAATATGGAAGAAGCAGCCGTTAATATTCTAAATGAAGGATATATAAAACAACTTCCTAATGATATAGTTGTAGAAGTGCCAGCAATGGTAAACAAAAAAGGCATTAAGGGCATTAAATTAGATAATTATCCGGATAATTTTGCTTCAATTCTAGTTAATCAAGTTGGAACTATTCGTTTAACAACAACTGCTGTATTAGAGCAATCAAAAGAAGCTGCCTTTCATGCTTTATTAGCAGATCCAGTTGTGGATAATTTTGGTCAAGCTCAAAAATTATTAGATACTATGATAACTTTTCAAAAAGAACATTTAGGTTATTTAAAATAAATTGATACATTTAGGTATTATTGGATGTGGCTCAGTTATGCAGGGTCCTTACATGGAGTTAGTAAATAAACTTGCATTTAAAAATATCATAAATTTAAAATCTATTTCTGATAAAAATGTAAAATTAGAGAGAGTTTTAAAAAAAAAATTTAAATTTCAATATTTTTATAATGATTATAAAAAAATTCTAAATGATAAACAAATTGATGTTGTACTTATTTTAACATCAATGAACGAACATGCATCTATTGCCAAAGAGGCTTTATTAAGTAAGAAACATGTTTTGGTTGAAAAACCTATGTCTACAAATATGGAAGATTTAAAAAAATTATTTTTACTTGCAAAAAAATCTAAAAATTTATTTGTGGCTGCTCCTTTCGTTATATTAAGTCCTACTTTTCAAGCAATTCATCAAGAAATAAATAATAACACTATAGGTAAGATATCTTTAGCAAGAGCTAGATATGGATGGTCCGGTCCGAACTGGGGTGAATGGTATTATAAAACAGGTGGTGGACCACTTTTTGATCTAGGAGTGTATAATATTACAACTTTAACAGGCCTTTTAGGGCCTGTTAAAAATATTATAGCAAAATCATCAATTTCAAAACCATTTAGAAAAATAAATGGAAAAAAAATAAAAGTTATCACGGATGATAATTTTCAAATTTTATTAGAATTTCAAAATAAATGTATATCAGTTGTTACAACTGGCTTCACTATGCAACAATATAGTTCACCAGCAGTTGAGCTTTACGGATCAGATGGAACTATTCAAATGCTTGGTGATGATTGGGAACCTAAAGGATATGAAATTTGGAACAATAAGAGATCTTCATGGGAATTATTTAAAACTCCATATGCTAATTGGCCTTGGGCATCGGGCTTTACACATCTTATTGATTGCATTATTAATAAAAAAAAACCTATGATATGCTTAGACCATGCGTACCATGTTAATGAAATTATGATTAAAATTTATGAGTCTTCTAAAAAAAATAAATCAATTTCTATTAATAGTTCTTTTAAACCTTTAAAATTTAATAAAAAAATTAAAATTAAAAAAAGCTATTTAGATCATGACAGGAATCATGATGACATATAAGTCCTCACCAAAACCAAATTATTTTAAACCAACTCTTATAAAATATGAATTAATGGAAACGTATATTTGGGGTGATGCTGAAGCAGGAAATGTTAAGGATTGGATCTATGTATCCAATGAAAGCTTACATCAGATAATATTTGGAATGGAGCCAGGTGCTAATTTCAAACATTCTAACCAATATAGGACAATATTTGGAGCTGATGAATTATTATATGTTCTTTCGGGAGTTTTAGTAATTAGTAATCCTGAAACTGGAGAAGTGCAAAAAATTAATAAGGGTGAGTCAGTTTTTTTCCGTAAAGATACATGGCATCATGCATTTAATTTTAGTAATGAATATTTGCAAGTTTTAGAGTTTTTTTCACCACCTCCAATCACCGGAACGTCAGGAGCTTATGGTAAAAAACAAAAGTTACTTACACATTCTATTTATAATTGCAATAAAGACAATACTAATGATGAATCATTTATTAAGGAGAGATCCTTTAAAACAATTAGAGAAAAAGATTATATTTGGTCAATTGATGGTCCAAATCAAGAAACATTAATAGGAACATTAATTAAAACAGAATTTTTAGATGTTAGAATTATTACTTTAGGTGCGTTTAAAAAAAGTCATATATTTAAATATGATAAAAATACTTCTTACTTAAGTTTAGATGATAATTTGAGAGTAAACATTATTGAAGAAAAAAATTGTTATAATTTAAAAAAGAAAGATGGTTTATATATTCCGAGCTTAACTCAGTTTACACTTGAAAATTTAAATAATTATGAAGCAAGAATAATTATTTGTGTTGGTTTATAAGATTACTTTTTATTAACTGATTCAAAAATTAATTGAAATAAATAGTGGCACCGACAAGGAGTAAATTCACAACAAGTACAGTGCAAAATAAAAGAACTATTTTATCTATCAATGCCACAGTTATAATCTAAAGATCAAAATTGACATCAAAGAGGTCTAAATGTGTTGGTAATAAGATATTAAAATAATAATCTTGGCGTGCCCGGCATGATTCGAACATACGACCCCCAGATTAGGAATCTGGTGCTCTATCCAACTGAGCTACGGGCACTTATTTATTTATAGTCGTTTTATCAAGTTAGTTATTAAAAGTAATAGCTTTAAATTTTTGCGTTTGAGTCATAAGCGCTTGTTCAACTGGTAAACGCTCCATACTGCTAGCCCCATAAAAACCTTGAATATTTTTACAATTATTAAGAATAAAACTAGCATCATTTGGCATAGCTATTGGACCTCCATGACAAAGAACAATAATGTCATCACGAATATTACGTGCAGCTTCTGCCCATTCATCAATAATAGGAATACAATCTTTTAAATTTAATACTGTTTCCGACCCGATGCTGCCACCAGAAGTTAAACCCATATGACAAACAATGATATCAGCGCCAGCTTTGGTCATTTTTTCAGCATCTTTTTTAGAAAAAACATAAGGTGTGGTGAGCATATCATGCTTGTTTGCTTTTTTAATCATGTCAACTTCAAGGTTGTAACTCATTCCTGTCTCTTCTAAATTTTCTCTAAAAACACCATCAATAAGTCCAACTGTTGGAAAATTCTGAACACCTGAAAAACCTAATCGTTTTAATTCAGGTATGAAGACATCAAGGTCACAAAAGGGATCAGTGCCATTTATACCTGCTATAACAGGTGTTTTTTTAGTAACAGGTAAAATCTCTTTAGCCATATCAAGTAATATTTCATTAGCATTACCATATGCGAGTAAACCTGCTAGAGATCCCAGTCCAGCCATACGGTAGCGACCTGAATTATAAATGACAATTAAATCAATACCTCCAGCCTCTTCCCATTTAGCTGAAAGACCTGTCCCTGCACCGCCTCCAATAATAGGTTCACGTCTTACAATCATACTTTTAAATTTTGCAAGTATCTGAGATCGTTCAATTATAGGCATAAATATTCTTTATATGATTTTTTTAAATTGTTTAACTAATTCCTTTGAAAATTCTGGATCGTTGATGTTGTGATTAAGTTTAATTAGTTTTCTTTTCTCTGTCTGCATTACGTTGTTCTCTATAGCGTCAAAAAGAGCTGCATCAGCTCTGGGATTATAAAATACTTGCCCTTCTGAGTCTAGTGAAGATAAGCCTTTTAAAGGTAATAAAAAACGTACCTCTCCTTTCATTTGATTAAGTTTATCAGCAATCCATTGACCTATATATTTATTTTCTTCTATTGTAGTACGCATAAGAGTAACATTTGAATTATGAGAGTGTAACTTTCTTTCTTTGTATTTTTGGGGTACACTTTCTTTTGCTCCAAAGTTAACCATATCCAAAGCGCCACAAGAACCAACATAAGGAAGTTTGGTACGAATAATACTATTTAAACGATCTTCACCAGCACTAAAAACACCACCCATTAGAAGATCACAAATTTCTGTTGTCGTTGCATCAATTAGCCCTTTAACAAATCCTGATTCAACTAATTTTTCCATTGATTGTCCTCCTGTTCCTGTGGCATGAAAAACAATACAATCAAAATCAGATTCGAGTTCTTTTACTACTGCTTGAATACAGGGTGTAGTAACCCCAAACATACTCAGACCTATGGCAGGTTTATTTTTAACTTTTGGGATACAAGATTTGACCATACCAGCAATTGCATGAGCACCATTACCTAAAACTTTTCTAGAAATTCTATTTAAACCTTGAATATCTGTAATCGAATATATCATACAGATATCATTAGGTCCTACATAAGGTTGAACGTTACCAGAGGCTACCGTTGAAATCATAACCTTAGGTATTCCAACAGGTAAAGTTCGCATTGCTGCTGTGACCAATTCTGTTCCACCTGAACCACCTGCACTAATAATACCTTCAATATCAGTTCGTGAACTAATAAAATGTTTAAGTGCAATACTCATTTGCGTTATTGCTTTACCACGATCATCATCAAATACGTTTACTGCTCTGTTTGGATGATGATTTGCAACAATCTGAGAATTTACATCTACATTTTTAGAATTAACTAATGTGCTTACATCAACGAGTAAAGTTGAAGTACCAGTACGTTTAATTAAATCACTTATATAGTTTAATTCTAGTCCTTTGGTATCGAATGTGCCAATCACATATATAGTCATAGCTTAGCTTTTATTAGACAAACTACCAGGAGGTAAAATATGTTTGGCCATGTCACGTAATAAATCCTCAGGTCCAGGAGGGGCATAAATAGCAATAAGTTTTAGTGTCTCCCATGATGTATTTATTGTTTCATGATAAATATCTGCAGGAATATGAATAAGCATACCTGCTTTAATAAGTTTGCGTTCTTCTTTCATACCTCCATGATCATCAGAAATTTCTACCATTTGTTCACCTTCGCCAGAAATGACATATAAAATTTCTTCAACTCCAGGATGATTATGTCTAGTATGCCCTTTACCAGGTTCAAGTAAAACTACTCCTGATGTGAATTTTTTTGCATCATTATGATTAGGTGTGCTCATCCATTTTATAGTGCCCCAATCAAAGACTTGTGTTTCAATATCTTCAGGTGAAATAAATCTCTTATTTGACATATGTCTTTACTTTCCCATCATGTATAAAAAAAACTAAATTAATTACAGAGATAATAATAAATGTTTAAATTAGCACAATGTAGTTATAAATTTATAAGATATTATAAATTTTTCAGGATCTCAATAAAAAACAATATTGCTAAAAATCAGTTGTTGTCTATTCGATTAGGAGTCTAATGCTCTATCCTACTGAGCTACGAGTACAACTAACAAAACCTTAATTTTTTACCTAGTAGACTCTCTAAAAAATATAATCTATTGTTAATAAGTAAATTTAACTCATTGACAAATCAAATCTGAATTGTTTTAAATAATCAACATGAAAATATTACTATTTGTGATCTTTTTACTAACTTCATTTTGCAAATTTTCATTTTCAGATGAGCATTCAGATGAGCAAAAAATTATTGAAATGGGTGATATAGAATATGGACAATATTTAGCTGCTGAATGTGCGTCATGCCATCAGCAGTCAGGAGCTAGTGAAGGCATTCCTTCAATACACGGTATGGATGCAGAGGTTTTCGTTGCTTTAATGCTTGCTTACAGATCAAAAGAGATGGAAAATCCTGTTATGCAAATGATCGCTGGGAGACTTGATGATGAACAAATTGGTTCATTGGCTCTTTATTTTAGTCAAGTAGAACCCTCAGAATGATCATATTTTCATTTACTTAAGGTTAAAATTTGATAACATCTTATCATATTACAATTTTTTGGGGAGGACATAATGTCAAAAATTTCAAGACGTCTTTTTAATACAGGTATTGCTGCTGCCTCAGCTGCAACACTTGCTTTTCCATCTGTATCACTTGGTGCTTTACCAAGAGTTGTAGTTATTGGAGGAGGAGCAGGTGGTGCAACCGCAGCAAGATATATTGCTAAAGACTCTGGTGGTGCAGTTCATGTAACACTTGTTGAGGCATCAAAGCGATATTATACATGCTTTTTTTCTAATATTTATTTAGGTGGATTTCGAAATTATGGTTCGATAGGCCATAATTACTATGGTTTAGCTGTAAACCAAGGTGTGAATGTTGTTCATGAGTGGGCTGTTTCAGTTGATTCAGTTGCTAGAAAGGTCAAGCTAGGTTCTGGTGAACATCTTTCATATGATAAACTTGTTATTTCACCCGGAATTGATCTTAAGTATGATAAAATCAATGGATATTCTGCTGCAGTTCAAGATAAAATGCCTCATGCATGGAAGTCTGGTACTCAGGTACAGTTATTAAGAAATCAAGTAATGAATATGAAGCAAGGTGGAACTTTTGTAATGGTTCCTCCTCCAAATCCATATAGATGTCCACCTGGACCATATGAAAGAGTGTCTATGATCGCTCATCAATTTAAACAATCTAATCCTACAGGAAAAATTGTTATTTTAGATCCTAAACCTAAATTTTCTAAACAAGGTTTATTTGAGGCAGGATGGCAAAAACATTATCCAGGAATGATAGAGTGGATTAGCTCAGAAGATCATGGTGGGCTTAAAAATGTAAATGCTTCTACAATGGAGTTTGAAACAGATTTAGATACATTTAAAGCTGATGCTGCATGTGTTGTCCCAGCTCAAAGAGCTGGTGCTATTGCAATGGCAGCAGGTGTTAACAATGGTGACTGGTGTCCTATTGTTCCTACATCCATGCAATCTCAAGCAGATGAAAATATTTATGTTTTAGGTGATGCATCTGTTGCTAAATCAATGCCAAAGTCTGGTTTTTCAGCCAACAGTCAAGCCAAAGTAGCAGCTAATCATATCAGAGGTGCTTTAACAGGAAGTAAAGTATTTGATGCTCGTTATTCAAATACCTGCTGGTCACTAATTGCGCCTGATGATGATGTTAAGGTTGGTGCGAGTTATGTTGGTGGCGCAGAAGCTATTGATGTTGAAAGTAAATTTATTTCACAAGCTGATGACACTAGTGAAACGAGAGCAGCTAACTATCAAGAATCTATAGATTGGTATAATGGTATAACTGCTGATATGTTTTCTTAAAACTTTTTAATTAATAGAAACAGATAAAGGCGGCTAATAGCCGCCTTTTTTAAACTCCCTTAATTTGTACTAGATTGTTATTTTTTGCTTTGATAATTTTTTCATCAGAAATATAATCTTCTAATAGTTTATAAATAGGAGGTCCTTCCACTTCGGGATTTATTGATCCCCAACCACCAATAGTATAATTTTTTTGCGATTCAATTTTTTCACCATTAGATAATTTTAGATCACTTATTCTATTTCCCATTGTGTTCTTAGGTTGACAAGTATATGTCATTCCTCCAACTCTAACCATATCACCACCTTGCTGGAAAAAAGGATCTGGATTAAAAATATTATCACATACGTCTTCTAAAAGATTTTTTATAGTCTCACCATTCATTTCAGTTCTATATACTTCTGGATAATTCATTGAAGTTTGTGAATAAATATCGTCAATAGTTATCTTTTGACCTGGTAATAAGGTTGTTCCCCATCTAAAACCTGGGCTTAATGAAATTTCTGCATCCCTTTCCTGAATAATTGCGTCACAAATCACACTATCCCAAGGCCCACCAAAATTACCTCTTCTATAAAGCAAGGTTTCAGTTGCTCCGACAACACGATTACATTCTTCCTCATATGGTGCTCTAATTTTATCAATTAAACTTGTCATTTCTGGATCAGGTTGAATTACATCTGAAAAAATAGGTATTAAATTTGATGAGAAATCAACAACTTTACCATTGTCAACTTTCAGATCAATCCTGCCTAAATATTTGCCATGAGATCCAGATGAAAGAAGTAAAGTATTTTTTATCTTAATTGCTCTTGGAATTGCATCATGAGTATGGCCAGTTAGTATAACATCAACATTATCTAAAATAGCTGCTAATTTCTGATCTACATCGAACCCATTATGAGATAATATAACTACTACTTCAGCACCATTTTTTTTTGCTTTATTTATATTTTTTTGAATGATTTCTGGTCTTATTCCAAAAGACCAACCATCAACTAAGTAGCTTGGATTAGCAATAGGAGTGTATGGGAAGTGTTGACCAATAACTGCAATATTAACACCTCCTTTCTCAAAATAAGAAGTGCTTTCAAAGACAGGTTCATCCCATTCAGTATCAAAAACATTTCCACCAAGAAATGGAAAATTTATTTTATCAATTAATTCACTAAGCCGATCTTGGCCAAGCGTAAACTCCCAATGCCCTACCATAGCATCTGGTTTTAAGAGGTTCATTGCTTCTAACATATCTTCCCCTTGAGTTTTTAAAGAAGTGTATGAACCTTGCCATGTGTCACCACCATCTAATAAAAGTACTTTATCCTCTCCTCTTTCTCCCCTGATTTTTTTAATCAAAGCTGATGTTCTGTCTAATCCTCCGAGTTTGCCATACTCTCTAGCTAATGGAACATAGTCAAGCATAGTATGTGCGTAAGCGAGTGGTGTGTTGGGCTCAATGCCAAAATAATCTAAAAAAACTTTTCCAACAAGATGAGGAGGAATGCCTTCGTATTTTCCAATTCCAAAATTTTCTGATGGTGGCCTAAAAAAAACAGGTTTAAGTTGGCCATGTATATCAGTTATATGCAGTAAAGTAATTTGACCTTTTGAGTCAAATTCTAAAAGATCATTTTCAGAAATTTCTTGTTTAGCGGCAACAGCGCTCCAACTTTTGCTACCAACCAACATTGCTGTAATTGTAGCTAATTGAATAAATTCTCGCCTCGATTGCATTATGTTACTCTAAATTATTATCTTATAATTAACTTTAATAACTATTCGTCTTCTGGAGTTACATCAATATCTCTAGCTTTTCCAATAATTTTTGTAGATACTTGACAATTACTCATACAAGGGTTTCCGTGCGTATTCATGGTGTCTGGTCTTGGATCAGGTAATAAAAAACCATCTTTATTTGGCATCTCTATTTCACCAATATTTGTATCTGATAAAACAAAATCTTCTTCGATTATGTCACCCATATATAGAAGATAGGCTACAATTCCATAGGTTTCATCATACGATAAGGATTGCGAATCACCATATGGCATTGCTCTATAAATATAATCAAAGATTGTAGATGCGAAGGGCCAGTAACTTGTAGCAGTTTTTTCCGGATCATGTGAAGCTAAACTACCTTCACCTCCAACGAGTGGAGGCCACCTATCTGCTCCTTCACCAAAATCACCATGGCATGCTGCGCATTGTTCAGAGTATATTTCTTCACCAAACAAAGCAGTTCCACTTCCAATTGGTGCACCCAAACCATCAGGTCTCACATCAATATCCCATCCTACAACTTCTTCTTTAGAAGCAATCTCCCCTAAATTAAATTTTCTGTCACTAGCAATTGTTGTACTTGTTAAAAATATTATACATGCAAAGCTTAGTATGCTTTTAACCAAGCCTGACATTGTCAACCTTTCCATTTTTAGAAACTAGCCAAGTTGCTATTGAATTATTATGATAAATTGAATTCACACCTCTAATTTTTTGAAGTTCATCAATAGTAGGTTGGACATAATTTGTCTCATCAATTGCTCTTGATTGTAATAGTAATTCCTCACCTTTCCATTCAAATGGCAATGTAAATCTAGTTAATGATTTACTTAGAACTGGTGAGTGAAGTTGGGCAGTTTTCCAATTCTTGCCACCATCAATCGAAACATCTACACGTTTAATTTTACCTCTACCTGACCAAGCAAGACCTCTTAATTGATGCAATCCTTTTGCAAGTATTGGTTTTTCGGGACTTGGAGAAGTTATGACAGATTTAGCATCCATAACCCAGGTAAACATTCTAGCTTTTCCACTTGTTAACAAATCTGTATATTTAGATGTTTCTTCTCTAGTCATGTAAGGTTTGTCACCAAACTCTAGTCTCCTGATCCATTTTACCCACATATTACCTTCCCAACCAGGAACTACGAGGCGCGCCGGATAACCTTGTTCAGGTCTTAATGCTTCTCCATTCATTGCCCAGGCAATGATACAATCATCTAAAATTTTTTCTATAGGAATAGAGCGTGTCATTCCTGATGAATCGCTTCCTTCAGCTAAAACCCACTTGGCTTTTTCTTTTAAACCAGTCTCTAAAAGTAGATCAGATAATTTAACACCTGTGTATTGAACATTATGCACCATTCCAAAGGTGTATTGGCATCCATTTAATTGAGATCCTCTCCATTCCATACCACCATTTGCAGCACATTCAAGAAAGTAAAATTTATTTGTTTGAGGAAAGCGTTTTAAGTCATCAAGAGTAAATATCATTTCGCGATCTACTAAACCATTGATCATCAATCTAAAGTCTTGTGGATTAATAACTGAAACACCCCCATGATGTCTTTCAAAGCAAAGACCATTAGGTGTTACAATTCCTTCAAGATCTTGTAATGGAGTAAAATTGACTGAAGATTCAGCACTTGCTGTAAGCCACTCAACATTTCTTCTTATGACATGTCCCTCAAACTCAGAAGGCATACCGTAAGGATTTACATCAACGCCGTCACCAAGGTATTGTGTCCACTCAGGAAGGTTTGGTGGTAAGTTTTCAGGATTTACTTCTTCTGATAAAAGGTTTTTTGGAGCCAATGAAAAAGCTCCAATACTTGAGGCGCCAATTATTAAGTCTCTACGATTAAATTTTTTAAAGTTAGACACTTCATTTTTTTTATTTTTTTTCACTATTAAGAAACAACCATATCTTTAGAGATTGAATATATTTCCCCATTATCGTCTATCCATTCAAAATCAAATTTACCACTTTCTTTCGCTTTAAATTGAAAAACAATATAAGGATTGGTTGATATTGACGGCTCAAGATCCATCTGAAAAACTTCTTTTCCATTAAATTTAGCACTAAATGAATTAATTATATGTCTTGGTATTGTTTGACCATCCATATCTTTCATTCTACCACTATGCATAGGGTGTCTAATTAATGTTTTAATTTCAACAACCTCATCAATAGATACTTCTTTAGGTACTTTTACTCTTGGTTTAATTGAAGACATAATTACTCCTTATATTATCCGCCACATCCACCAATTGTGACTTTTACTTGTGCATTGGTCATGAGAAATTGACCATTATTATTTTCAGCTAATAAATAAACATTTTGTGTTTTTGATAATCGTATTCTTGTTGTTGCAGAACATGATCCCATTTCTGGTGTGAAAGAGAATTTTGCAACATTTGGTGAAGGGTTTCCGTCTGCTAAAATATAAACAGTTTTAATATGATCAGAATCAGTCATAGGGGTATCCAATTCAAAACTAACTTTTACCTGATTGCCATTTTCTGCAATTTCTGGTAAATCCAGCCAAATATCACTTTCAGTTGCACCCAATCCATTTGTAATTTCATTTATTCTGTTTAAAGCTTGGTTAGATTGTGCAAATGATATTGAAGGCAAAATTGCTGTTCCTGTAAAACCAGCAATAATTTGCAAGGCGTTTCTTCTTGAAATTTTTCTTAATTTTTTTAACCTCATTGATATCCTCATAGATTGTAAAGAAAGTAAATATTTAATATATTATGTAATAATAAATTTATTCAAATCAATCAAATATTTAATCACGATCAAGAATTTCATCAACTTGCCACCAAAACATTTCTGCACTTGAATATCCTATAATGCGTCCAATTTCTTCTTTTTCCTTAAAAAAAACAAATGTTGGTGTAATTTTTGTTTCATTACTGTCTAAATCATTCCTTATTGAGTGTTCGTCAAGCTCAATTCTTTCCAAAGGGAAACTTTTGGCAATATCAGTCTTAGGGTAAATTTTACCAATTTCTTTTTCCCAAATTTGACAGTAAACACAATAATCAGCAGTTATCATGAGAAGCTTACTATCAGCAAAAGATGATTTTAATGATAATAAAAAAATTACTATTAAAACTAATGTAAAATTGTACAATTTCTTAAACACCATAAGAAAATCTAATTTGTTAGGTCTTTCAAAAAAAATTAAAGTTCTTTTAATAACTCTTTAAATATTTTTTTTGATTTACCTCCCATTTTTGCTTTTTTAATTTTATCTAAATTGCTTAGGTCATCTCCAACCACAACTAAACCAATCATGCCCATTGATTTATGAGGAGTACAAACGTATAAATAGATACCTGGAATTTCAAATTTATATTCTGCATCTTTACTTATTTTTGATTTGAATTTTTCAACTCCATTTGGCATCTCTACAAATTCAACATTATGCCCTTTATCTACTGATTTCCAAATAATAGAGTCACCAATATCTACTTTTGCAACTTTTATGGAATAAACCATTTTTTCTTTTCCAAGTTTATTCACCATGTCTATTTCGATAGTCTCAGCATAGCTATAAAAAGATATTGAGATGCATGAAATAATTAAAAAAAGATATTTAAACATTTTGAATCCTTTAATTTTCCTATTTTTAAATAACTAAAGATTGAGTCAATAATAACATACACATAGGGTTTATTCTACAAACTTTTTAAGTGTTATGATAAGAAAGATTTTAGTTAATAGTAATCATGTGGTACTCAAACTTATTTATTAATTATATTAATTAAAAAAGTAAGGAAAACCAAGAAGCGCCCGTAGCTCAATTGGATAGAGCGCCAGACTACGGATCTGGAGGTTAGGAGTTCGACTCTTCTCGGGCGCGCCAGATAATTTATTTAACTATATATTTGTAACCTAAAAGTTTTGTAGTATTAAGCATTATGATTGAAAATATAAGTTTGTCTGATCTTCAAAATAATAAAGATCTAAATAAATATTTTTTAACTGCAAAATTAGAAAATATAAATCAAAACTGTAATTATTATAAAGGTAATTTTTATTTAGATTCTTTTAACTACTATCCCATAACTGAAGATTATAAATCATTCGATGAACTTTTTGTAAGAGTAAATAAAAATTCAATTTCACATTATCACACTGAAGCTTTTTATAAAAAACTTAAGGATAGACTAAATAAAATAAAGGTTTTTAAAGATATCTGTGTAATTGGAAGTAATCCAGGAAATAATTATTTTTCGAATTTAATTCATTTTTTACCAAGAATTTTTTTTGAAAATGAAAAACAAATCAAAATCGCAGTTCATAGAAATTTATCAAATAAATTTCGATCATTTATTGAACATTTGTTAATTTTAAAAAATATAGACTTCACTTTTACTTATTTAGACGACGATTTTTATAAATTTGAAAACTCCAAAATACCTCAATTTTTAAATACTTTAACTTCAATAAATATATTAAAATCAATTAAAGATTTTACTCCAAAAAAAAAATCAGAGTTTGAAAAAATATATATAAGAAGAGAAGATGTAAAATATAGAAATATTTTAAATGAAGCTGATATAATTGATAAATTAAAAAAAAATGGGTTTAAAATTGTTAGTACTAGTCAATATGAGATATTAGATCAGATAAATTTTTTTGTTAATGCAAAGATTGTTGTATCACCATACGGTTCTGGTTTGGCAAATATAGTCTTTTGTAAACCTGGAACAAAAGTCTTTGAAATTTCACCTAATTTTACTAACATAAACGATCAAAATCTCTCAAAAAGATATGAAATATTATGCAAACTTTGTAATTTAAATTTTCATAGGTTTTTTGGAGACTCTGTTGATGTAAAAAAACATGATGAATTATCAAAAAAATATATTAATGAAACAATGCTAACAGAAAGTAATTATTACAAGGACATGATAATAAAATTAAGTGAAGTAGATAAAATTATTCAGCAACCAATTGATGAATAAGATAATATACTGACTATATTTAATTTAATTCGATTGCATATATTAATATATCTATCTTCAATATTCTGTTTTTTCATAAAATTAATAGAAATTAATTTATCAAATAAAAAATCTTTTTGTTTATGGTTTTTATAAATTTTATAGTCTTGAAATTTATTTTCTTTTATTATTAAAGTTAATAATTCATTTAAACTAATTTCATCATCAATTAAAAATTTATTTTTAGCTTGAAAAGAGTTGAAAATTAATCCACCAATCTCATCTTTAATTATTTTTTTTTCTAACTTTCTATTCTTAGAAACTAACTGAATAAAATCTGCATTAATTTTTTCAACCATTGCATTTAGATGATTTAACTCTTCATTTGTTGGTTTTCTAAATGAATTGAATAAATCTTTTGATTTACCAGCATTAGTTGAATAAACTTCTATTTCATTTTCGACTTCTATTGTTTGCCCTAAAAAGCCAGATGAAATTAATTTTGGTTTATTGAAGTAAAACCAATCAGGTCCCTTTACACCAATACTTCCAATAATAGATCCATAGCTTGCGTAAATTTTTTCTCCTGAAAGAGAAGACCAATATCCACCAGATGCTAATATTTCAGATGTATGAAAGATTATACTTGCATTAGATTTTTTCTTAAAAGCTAAAAAGGAATTGTATAATTCATTTGATGCGCTAACTGTCCCTCCCGGTGAATTTATTGAAACTATTAAAATTTTCGGATCAATTAGAAGAATTTTTTCTAATTTTTTTTGAATTCTAGCCGGGGATATAAAGTTAAAGCCAACTAAATCATTAAGCGAATTATTACTTTCAATTATGGGCCCATTAATCTCCAAAATGACTATTGAATTCTTAGATTCTTCATTGCCTTTTATTAAATTAAACTCATTATTATTTTGACTATTTGTATAAGCGGAAATTCCTATAATTATTAAAAAAAATAGCAAAATTGCAAAAAAAAACCCTAAAGTCCTGAAAAAAACATTAAAAAAAATACTCATAAGTACTGTTTTTATATATTAAAATATAAAAAAAATGTTTTTTTTTCATATTTGGGCTTGATAAGAATTTTTTAATGCTTAAATGATTAGCACTCTATTAGCAAGAGTGCTAATAAAAAAATGTTAATTTTCAATAATTTAAATTGAGGAAAATATGAACTTTAAACCATTACATGACAGAGTGCTCGTTAGAAGAGTTGAATCTGATCAAAAAACAGCAGGTGGAATTATAATTCCAGATACTGCCCAAGAAAAACCTATGGAAGGTGAAGTGCTTGAAACTGGTTCTGGCGCAAGAGATGAAGTAGGAAAATTAGTTCCATTAGACGTAAAAAAAGGAGATAAAATTCTTTTTGGTAAATGGTCAGGGACTGAAGTTAAAATGAATGGAGAAGATTATCTAATAATGAAAGAATCTGACATTATGGGAATTATTACTCCAAATAAAAAGAAGAAAAAATAAATTAATTAAGAAATTAAGAGAGGAATAAAATGTCTGCAAAAAATATATTTTTCGGATCTGATGCCAGAGCAAAGATGCTTACTGGTGTAAATAAGTTAGCAGATGCTGTTAAGGTTACTCTTGGCCCAAAAGGTCGTAACGTTGTTATGGATAAATCTTTTGGTGCACCAAGAATTACTAAAGACGGTGTTAGTGTTGCTAAAGAAATTGAACTTAAAGATAAATTTGAAAATATGGGTGCACAAATGGTGCGTGACGTTGCAAGTAAAACAAATGATTTAGCAGGTGACGGAACAACTACTGCAACCGTACTTACTCAAGCAATTGCAACTGAAGGAATGAAATCTGTTGCAGCTGGTATGAACCCAATGGATCTTAAGCGTGGTGTAGATTTGGCTGTAGATGCAATTGTATCAGAGATTCAAAAAAAATCTAAAGTTATAAAAACAGATAAAGAAGTTTCTCAAGTAGGAACAATAGCATCAAATGGTGATGTTGAAGTCGGTAAAATGATTTCTAGTGCTATGCAAAAAGTTGGTAAAGAAGGTGTAATAACAGTTGAAGAAGCCAAAAGTCTTGATACTGAGCTCGATGTAGTAGAAGGTATGATGTTTGATCGTGGTTATTTGTCGCCTTACTTTGTAACTAATGCTGAAAAAATGATAACTGAAATGAGTGATTGTTTGGTTCTCTTACACGAAAAGAAACTATCAAGCCTACAACCAATGTTACCACTTCTAGAATCTATTGTTCAATCTACAAAACCACTTTTAATTATTGCTGAAGATATTGAGGGTGAAGCCCTTGCGACTCTTGTTGTCAATAAATTAAGAGGTGGCTTAAAAATAGCAGCTGTAAAAGCTCCAGGTTTTGGGGATAGACGTAAAGCTATGCTTGAAGACATTGCTATTCTAACCGGTGGCCAAGTAATCAGCGAAGATCTTGGTATTAAGTTAGAAAATGTAACTTTAGATATGCTAGGTGTAGCTAAAAGAATAGTTGTAGATAAAGAAAACACAACTATTGTTCAAGGATCTGGCAAAAAGAAAGACATCGAAGGTAGATGTAATCAAATAAGAGCTCAAATTGAAGAAACTACATCTGATTATGATAGAGAAAAGCTTCAAGAGAGATTAGCTAAACTTGCCGGTGGTGTTGCTGTAATACGAGTTGGTGGCGCTACAGAAGTTGAAGTGAAAGAGAAAAAAGATAGAGTTGAAGATGCTATGCATGCAACTAGAGCAGCTGTTGAAGAAGGTATTGTTCCAGGTGGTGGAGCAGCTTTAGCATATGCTACAAATGCACTCAAATCTGTTAAAACTTCTAACGAGGACCAAAAGATTGGGGTTGATATTGTTAGAAGAGCTCTTTTTCATCCACTAAGACAGATAGCAGAAAATGCTGGTGTTGACGGTGCAGTTGTTGCTGGAAAAATTAGAGAAAGCAAAGATAGTAATGTAGGCTATGATGCCCAAGCTGATAAATATACTAATATGATTTCTGCTGGTATTATTGACCCAACTAAAGTTGTAAGAACTGCATTACAAGATGCAGCTTCAGTAGCTGGATTATTAATTACAACAGAAGCTATGGTTGCAGATGCTCCTGAAGATAAACCTGCTCCTGCTATGCCTGATATGGGCGGCGGCATGGGTGGCATGGGTGGCATGGGTGGCATGGGCGGCATGATGTAATAACCCAAATATTTTGAATTTTATAAGCCCCCTTATAAGGGGGCTTTTTTTATAACAAATTATTTATTTTACTTAATATTTTAGAATTATCAGGTTTAGTCATAGAGGACCATGAGGAATTGAGTTTTCCACTTCTATCAAAAAGATATTTATAGAAGTTCCATTTAGGGCTTTTGTCATATTCCTTTACTAACCAACTAAATATTTCATGCGCATCATCACCTTTTACGCTTAATGGCGAGGAAGTAACAAATCCAACATCATAATTAACTAAACATATTTTTTTAATATCTTCATTAGATGAATATTCTTGATTAAATGAGTTACTCGTTATTGCCAATATCGTTAAGTCTGTATTTTTGTAATGTATAAAAAGATTTTGAAGATTTTCATATTGAGGAGTAAAACCACATCTTGATGCTGTGTTGACCATAAATATTGGCTTACCTGCGAATTTATTTAAATCAACTGAGTTTCCATCAATATCTTCAAAGGAAAAATCATAAATTGTCATATTTTTTGTATATCCTGTGTTCCAATAAAAAAACATTAATAAAAAAGTGATTAATCTAATGGATTTCATGGTATTAATAGTCATAACTTATAAATAAATAGAAAATGGAAGCTATCAATAGTTTTAAGAAACTTTTTTTAGAAGTGTGGAATGAAGGTATTTTTGGCCTAAATGCTTCTGAAATTATAATAGGTTTTATTATTTTTTTAGTATTTTATGTTTTACGAAGGTTATTTGCGAGATTTATTATAAGTAAATTAAATAAGTTGGTTAGCAGAACTTCAACTAAAATCGACAACACTGTTGTAGAGGTAATTGAGGGACCTTTAAAGTTTCTACCTATTGTTTTAGGATTTTTTATTGCAACTTCTTACATTGAACTATCGATAGAGGTGCAAGACTTTATAGATTTACTAAATAGAACCTTAATTACAATTTTTATTTTTTGGCTGCTTCATCAACTAGTTATTCCATTTTCTTACATTGTTAAGAATTTTGAAGATAAAATATCTAAACCACTTGTTAACTGGACTTTAAAAGGATTAGAAATAATTATTATTGTTCTTGGAATTGTTGCTGTTTTAGAACTTTGGGGGATTAAAGTTGGGCCTGTTATAGCTGGATTAGGATTGTTCGGTGTTGCTGTAGCATTGGGAGCGCAAGATTTATTTAAAAATCTAATTAGCGGTATTATGATATTAATGGAAAAAAGATTTACTATAGGTGACGTGATTTTAGTATCTAATGAAGTTGAAGGTGTTGTAGAACAAATAGGTTTCAGATCAACTTTAGTTAGACGATTTGATTCAACACCAGTGATGATACCTAATTATAAATTTGCTGAACAATCTGTAACTAACTACTCAAGAAGACATCATAGACGAATTCGATGGCTTATAGGCCTTGAATACAAAACTAATATTGATCAACTAAAAAAAATTAGAGATCAGATAAGTACATTAATTAAAGAGAATAAAGATTTTGCAAAGAATGAAAATAGTGGTTTTTTTGTTCGAATAGATAGTTTTTCTGACAGCTCAATAGATATGTTAGTTCAGGCATTTACGGTTACAAATGATTGGTCAGAGTTTTTAAAAATTAAGGAAGAGTTAGCAGTTTCTATTATAGAAATAGTTGAATCAAATAAAGCTGGCTTTGCTTTTCCTAGTCAATCTTTATATGTTGAGTCTTTCCCAAATGAAAAAGCTGAGATATTCAATCCAAAATCCTCACAATGAAACAAACTTTAGAAACAAATAGAATTGTTACAGGCTCTCTTTTTATTATAGCTAGTATTGCTGTTGCATTTATTTTGAATTTTGCGTCACCTTTCTTAGTTCCTCTAGTAATAGCATTATTAATTCGGATTTTAATTGATCCAATTATTGATTATCAAATTGATTATTTACATGTTCATAGAATAGTTGCAGTTTTTGTGAGTCTTTGTCTTATAGTTTTTTTATTTATAATAATTGTCCCTTTTATAGGCTCTTCAGTCATCACCTTTTTACAATCAGCTGATGATTATAATAATAAAGTATTAATATTAATAGATATTGCAATTTCTGAATTGAAAAAATTTAATATAGAAATAGATAGAGAAACAATAAGAAACTCCCTTAATACACTTCCTTTACTTGATTGGGCATCAGCAATTTTAAGTAATAGTGCCAATTTTATTTCAAAGTTAGTTTTAGTAATAATTATGACTCTTTTTTTATTATTAGGAAAAAAGTCTATCAATACATCTCCTGAATGGAATGATATTATTAGTCATGTTAAAAAATATATTTTTACTAAATTTATTACTTCTTCTATAACAGGTGTAGTAGCTGGATTAATATATTGGTTTATGGGTTTGGAACTAGCATTTATTTTTGGATCATTGACTTTTCTACTTAACTTTATTCCGGTAGTTGGATCAATTATTGCTGTTTTACTTCCCATCCCTATTGCTATTTTACAATATAATGATTTATCTTCAGTCCTTTTAATAATTTTTTTACCAGCAATTATCCATCAGATTATTGGCAATGTAATAGAGCCAAAAATATTTGGAGATGCTTTTGGGCTTCACCCAATTACTATAATACTATCTCTAATATTTTGGGGAATGATTTGGGGTATTATAGGTGTTCTTTTAGCAGCACCTCTTACAGCAATTATCAGAGTTACTTTTGAGAGATTTGAGTCGACAAAGCAGATAGCAAGATTATTGGAAGGAAAAATTCATCTCAAAACCTAACTTATTTTAAGATCTCTTTGGATATTTCATAACTAAAACCTGCTCTTGCCATCTTAGCAAGTTTTTTTTCATAATCTTTTTTGTCATTAATTAAATTTCTTTTCTTTGCAAACTTTAATGCATTTTCTTTTTCTAAATTTTGATTATTTTCATAAAATAAAGAGAGCTGTTCATCTGCTACTTTGCTGCTAACACCTTTACGAATCAGATATAGCTTTATATAATTTTTCGATTTTACTTGATTTAATAGTGCGTTTATTTTTGATTCAGCATAATTTGCATCATTTATAAGTTTGAGTTGCTCTAATTTATCAATAATGATTTTTATTTCTTTATATAGTTGAAATCTTATTTTTTTTTCATCACTTATTCGTCTAATTTTTTTTTTCAGAATGTATTCTAGATTTTTTTTGCTGGAAGAATATTTACTTAAATAATAAATTGCATATTTTAATAATTTTTCTTTATTATCCATTATTTATAATTATATCTTAAACTGTAATTTTAAATATATATTAAAACATGTTCAGCTATAATTATTTGTGTATTTATACTTTGTTTAAAAAAGAAGTATTTAGATTTCTCAAGGTTGGTATTCAAACTGTTGTGGGCCCAGCAATTAGTTCACTTTTATTTTTAGCTGTTTTTTCATTAGCATTGGGTAGATCAGTGAATCAAATTAATAATGTTAATTTGTCAGAATTTATCGCACCAGGACTAATAATGATGACAATGCTACAAAATTCATTTGCTAATGGAGCTTCCAGTATAGGTCAATCTAAATTTCAAGGCAACATAGTTGATGTTCTAATGGCCCCATTATCTGACTTTGAACTTGCGATAGGATATATATCTGGATCTATTGCTAGAGGCGTAATTTGTGGTTTAGTAACATTTTTTGGAATTTTGTTTTTTGTTCCACTCAGTATATATTCTTATTCTGCATTATTTTTTTACACTCTAATGGGCTGTTTTATGATGGGAAGTATGGGCGTTATGGTTGGTATATGGGCTGATAAATGGGATCAACAACAAGGAATTACTAATTTTATTGTTTTGCCTCTAACATTTTTATCAGGAACATTCTATTCAATCTCTAGACTGCCAGAATTCTGGCAAAACTTTGCTTTAATAAATCCTTTTTTTTATAATATAGATGGTTTGCGATATTCTTTTATAGGTAAGTCTGATACTCATTTATTATCTGGTGCAGTAATTCTTATGCTTTTAAATATTTGTTTATTTTTTTTATGCTATTTAATGTTTAAAAAGGGCTACAAATTAAAATCTTAAATTTTTAAAATGAAAAGAAATAATAAAAGCTATATCATGCCAACTTATGGTGAAAGAGATTTAATATTCGCAAAAGGCAAAGGTTGTTATTTATATACTCACTCTGGAAAAAAATATTTAGATTTTGCAGGAGGTATAGCAGTAAACTCACTTGGTCATTGTCATCCAAAATTAGTAAGTATTTTAAAAAAACAATCAGAAATACTATGGCATACATCAAACTTATATAAAAACAACAATCAAGAATTATTTGCTAAAGAATTATGCAAAAAAACATTTGCTGATAAGGTTTTCTTTACAAACTCTGGTGCTGAAGCAATAGAATGCGGTTTAAAAGTTGTTAAAAGTTATTGGAATTTAAAAAATAAACAAAAAAAAAATATTATCACCTTTAAAGGAGCTTTTCATGGAAGAACCTTTGCAGCTCTATCTGCTCAAAAAAACAAAATATATTCCGAAGGGTTCACACCTTTATTAAGTGGGTTTAAAAATATAGCTTTCAATGATGAAAAAGCTTTAACGAAAAATATAACTAAAGAAACTGCAGCAATTTTAATAGAGCCTATTCAAGGTGAGGGAGGTATTAGACCTGCATCAATTCAATTTTTAAAATTCATAAAGGAGGTTTGTAAAAAAAATGATATCCTTCTTTTTTTAGATGAAGTTCAGTGTGGTTTTGGAAGGTCTGGAAAACTTTATTCTCATGAATGGGCAAAAATTAAACCAGATGTTTTAGCAACTGCAAAAGGAATAGGATCAGGTTTCCCCTTAGGTGCTTGCTTAGCAACAACAAAAGCAAGTATTGGTATGAGTAAAGGAAAACATGGATCTACTTATGGTGGAAACCCACTAGCTGTATCAGTTGGTAGAGAAGTTTTAAAAATTGTTTCTGATAAAAAATTTTTAAATAAAGTAGATGTAATATCTAGATATCTATGGAAAAACTTAAAAAATTTGGAAAGTCAATATGATGAAATTGTTGATGTTAGAGGGGCAGGACTGTTACTAGGTATAAAAACAAAACAAAATAATATAATGATATCCAATAGATTAAAAAAAAATAAATTATTAAGTGTGCCAGCTGGAGATAACGTAATTAGATTAGCTCCTCCATTAATAATTAATAAAAAGCATGTAGATGAAGCAATAAATATAATAGATGAAACTTTAAAAAATTTATCATGAAACATTTTGTAGATATAGCAGATTTTAATACCAAAAAACTAAATCTAATAATTAAAACTGCAAAACAAATTAAAAAAAATCCAAAGAAATTTGCTAATAAATGCAAAGATAAAACACTTGGAATGATATTTCAAAAAGAGTCAACAAGAACAAGAGTAAGTTTTAATGTTGGATTTAAAAAACTAGGCGGCCATTCTATTGAGCTTAATGCTGAATCAATTGGATTTGGAAAAAGAGAAAATTATCACGATATTGTTAGAACATTGTCACAATATATTGATATGCTTATGATTAGAAACGATGACCATAATATTATTAGAAATTTAAGTTCCTTGAATGCTTTACCAATAATCAATGGTCTTTCAGACTTTAGTCACCCTTGTCAAATTTTATCTGATTTTCTTACAATTAATGAAAAGTTAGGAAACATTAAAAGTCAAAGTATTTGTTGGATAGGAGACTACAATAATGTTTTAAGATCTTTAATAGAATTACAAAGTTTATATAAATTTAAACTAAATGTAGTGCTACCAAAAGAAATTTTAAATAAAAATAAGTCAAAAATATTAAAAAAAAATAAAACAAATTTAATGGCTACTAATTCTATTAATGAAGGAATTAAACATGCGAATTGTGTAATGACTGATGCTTGGATTTCAATGGGTGAAAAATCAATTAAAAAAAAAATACTTTAAAAATTATCAAGTAAATAGTGATATAATGAAACGCGCAAGTAAAGAGGCAATATTTATGCATTGTCTTCCTGCGCATCGAGATGAAGAAGTTTCTTCAGAATTACTTGATAGTAATAAATCAGTGGTTTGGGAACAAGCTCATAATAGAATGTTTGTGCAGCAAGCTATTATTTTAGATTTATTATGAAAAAAATAATTATTTTATTTATTTCTTTTTTTATTTTCTCATGTCAACCAATAGAAAAGATAGAAAGAATAGTATTTGACAATAATCAGTTTTCTAAATTTGATATACTCTCTAATTCAATTGAAATTACTGAAATTTTTGAAAAAAAAATATCTAATCCATATATAGGACATACTTTGGAAGTTGATCCCTCCCAAAGAATTATTAATTGGGTAAACGATAATTTTAAAGCAATAGGCAATGAAAATATATTTACCGTTACTATCTTAGATGCTTCATTAACTCAAAATGAGATAGAAAATATTGAAGCAAAAAATTTTGATGAGAAAACTAATTATAAATATGAATTATTTTATTTAATTGAATTTAATTTATATGATGATTCCAGAAATTTAGTTTCATCTACATTGGTAGAAAATTCAAGATCTACTACGTCAGGATTATTAATATCAATTCAGGAAAGAGAAAAAATTATAGATGATTTAGTTTATCAGGGCTTGGATGATATATCTAATGAATCAAAGCTGCTTCTCATAAAATATATGGGTGATTTTATTTTATAATTATTTTCTCCAGAAGTTTTTAGAAAATAATACTAGAATGGTAAAAATTTCTAATCTACCTACTAACATAGTAATCGCTAGAACCCATTTTGCAATATTATGTATTCCAGAATAGTTACCATTAGGACCTATTACATCTCCAATTCCGGGTCCTACATTAGAAATTGCAGACGCTGAGGCAGACAAAGCAGTTAAAAAGTCAATTTCTAGAAAGCTTAATATAACGGCAGATAATATAAATAACAAAACATAAATAAAGAAAAAACTAATGATAGAAGTATATGTATTTTCTGTAACCGTTTTTTTATTAAATTTCATTAAAAAAACAGCATGAGGCTGTGTTAACTTTTTAATTTGTAATCTAAAACCTCTAAATAAAATTTGAAATCTAAAAACTTTTATACCTCCTGTAGTTGATCCTGCACAACCACCTATAAACATAATCATTAGAATAATAATCAACCCAAAGCCTCCCCAATTATTATAATTTGCAGAAGTATAGCCAGTGCCTGTTAAAATTGATGTAATGTTAAATGATGCTAATCTTACTGCTTGAATTAAATCAATATTTAAATAGTTTTTTAACCATATCGATGTAATAAAGATTATTGAAATTAATAAAAAAATAAAAAGTTTGACTTGGTCATCTTTGAAAATAGACTTTCTTTGACCGTGAATAAATTTAATAAATATTACAAATGGTAAACTTCCTAAAATCATAAATAAAGTAGAGATATTTTCTAAAGAATAAGAGTCAAAATATCCAAAAGATAGACTTTTATTTGAAAATCCTCCAGTAGAAATAGTTGTCATGCAATGAATTAGTGAATCAAATGCATTCATTCCAAAAAAATAATACGAGAAAAAACAAAAGACTGTCAGGCTTATGTAGAGAATTGCAATTTCATAAATAAATTTATTAATTTTAGGAAGGGTTTTTTCATAAGGATCATCATGCTCCATGTGTAATAATTGCATTCCTCCAATCTGCAGGGTTGGGAGTATTGCAATTGCTAGTACAATTATTCCAATTCCTCCAAACCACTGTAATAATGATCTCCAAATAAGAATTCCTTCTGATAAATAATCTAATTCAGATATAACAGTTGATCCAGTAGTTGTGATTCCACTAACTGATTCAAAAAAAGCATCTGTAAAGTTTAAGGATGAGCTTGAATATACAAAAGGTAATGAACCAAAAAAAGCTATTAGCAACCAAGATAAAATTGTTAATAAAAAAGCTTGGCGAAGATCAATCTTGATTTTTTCTTTTTTAAAACCAACATAAAGAACGAAGCCAATTAAAAATGTAAGACTACTAATAAAAAAAAATTGTTTCCAATCCTGATTGTTATTTATCAAGTCAAAAAACATTGGAATTAATAAAGCTGCAGATTCAATGCATAAAAGTAATCCCAGTATATTAAGTATAGGGCGAAAATCTCGCATTTATCAATAATATGCTAATTTAAATTATTTTTAATAAAAGGACTATCAAGGGAAAATTGAGGTATAATTGCATCAAATTTTTTACCTTCATTTGTTTCCATTTCATAATGCCCTCCCATAAAACCGGATGGTGTTGATAAGGGAGTCCCACTTGTATATTCAAACTTTTCACCAGGATTTAGAATTGGTTGTTCTCCTACTACACCCTCTCCTTTTACTTCTTGCTCCGATCCATTAGAGTCAATAATTTTTCCAATATCTATTTTTAAGCTGAACTTTTTCACTACTTTGATTATCTATCGTGACTTGATAAGCCCAAACAAAATGTTGATCGTCAGGCTCTGACTGATCATCCAAAAAAATAAGGGTTGACTGTAATATTAATTTTCTTTGTTTTTTTTGGAATACATAAATTTTTTAATTTATGTCTTCCCCTTATACCAAAATAAATCAAATCCAAGTTAATTTAGTATTTTAATTTCAGCCCTTCTATTTGCTGGGTGCTTTGTATTATCGGGAGTATCAACTGCTAACTGATTCTCGCCTTTGCCCAATACTGAGACATTTTTTGCAGTGATTCCTAGACTTAATAAAATCTCTTTTATTGCCTCTGCACGTTTAATAGAAAGACTCATATTATATTTGATAGTACCTTTAGTATCTGTATGACCAAAAATAATGTACCTATTCAATTCTCTTTTATTTTTATTAATGAAGTTAATTAATTTATTTTTGCTAATTTGACTAAGTTTGGAATTATCAAAGTCAAAATAAATAATTTGCATTACTTCTTTTTTTTCATTTTCTGTAACAACTGCAACTTGAGGTATGCTCTCTTCTTTATTATTTTCTTTTACTTCTGCTTTTTTATTTAAATCAGTCAAAAATTTATAAATATCATGCATTGAAGTGTGAAAGTCATTTTTGCATTTTTCAATATCCCATGTTTGCCATTTTTCTTCCTCTTGTTCTGCCCAGCAATCTAGGGAACTTATAGCTTTGGCAAGATTTTTAGGATCTTTGATAAAAGCTTCATCATAAATTGATAATAAATTATTATAAGCTGATTTAATATCCTGAGCCTTTTCAGAAGACAGTTTCCAATAATTGATTTTTTCTGGATATATTTTTTCACCATTTAGAGCCCTTAGTGCTTTTTCTGAATAGAGTTTTGCAGAATTCCAGTCATGCATTTTTTCAGCTTCAAAAGATGCATTCTCTTTATAATTATACAAAAGGTGTTGTTGAAAAGTTTTAGGATTCTTGATATCAATTTCTTTCACTTGTTCATAAGCAGCAGAACAAGCCATAAGAAAAAGCATAGTGAATATTAAAAACAGTTTAGATAATTTCATAAGGATCTCTTTATTTATCCAAAATGGCAAAAGATAGGCTAAATTTAGTTCATTTTAAGATCAAGCTCCCCAGTTTTTTTTATTTATGATGATTTTATGATTGCGTAGGAAAAGAAGTTTAGATACCGCAATGGAATTATTATTTATTTAAGGAGTTAAGCATGATTAAACATGTTACATCAGTGGATCAATCAGATAGAAAGGTCCCATATAATCTAAGACAGAGTGGTTCAACACCTGTTAAAATGTTAATTTCAACACGTGTTAGAAAATCTCCATATTGGCATCTTTCTATGGAAGCTGGATGTTGGAGAGCTACTGTCTACAATCGTGTCTATCATCCAAGGGGTTATGTAAAACCTGAAGATGGTGGAGCAATGGTAGAATATGAAGCAATAAAGAACCACGTTACAATGTGGAACGTTGCAGTTGAGAGACAAATTCAAGTAAAAGGCCAGATGCTGAAGCATTTACAGATTACGTTATTACTCGTGACGCAACAAGAATACCAATCATGAAAGCAGACGGATCTGTTAGAGCAGCTAGATACGTTATTCTTTGTAATCATATGGGTGGGGTTTTAAATGATCCAATTCTTTTAAGAGTTGCAAAAGATGAATTCTGGTTCTCATTATCCGATTCTGATATTGGATTATATTTACAAGGAGTCAATCACGACAAAAAATTTGATGTTGAAATTGATGAAATTGATGTTTGTCCAGTGCAAATTCAAGGTCCAAAAGCTCATGCATTAATGAAAGACTTAATTGGAGATCAAGTAGACATAGACGGTATGCCTTTTTATGGTTTGGCTGAAGCAAAAGTTGGAGGAAGAAAATGTGTAATTTCTCAAACAGGTTTTTCTGGAGCAGCAGGTTTTGAAATTTACCTTTATGATGCTACTCTATATGCAGATGATATGTGGAATGCTGTTTTGGATGCAGGAAAAAAGCATAATTTAATGGTAATAGCCCCAGCTCACCATAGAAGAATTCAAGCTGGAATTTTGTCTTGGGGTCAGGATATGGATAACCAACATAATCCTTTTCAATGTAATTTAGGATATCAAGTATCTCTTTCTGGTGTAGGAGAATGGAATAAATCTAGTGACTATATTGGAAAAGAGGCTTTGGAGAAAATGAAAAAAGAAATTACTTCAGGGGATAAACCTTACAAACTTCAGTTAGTAGGAATGGTATTAGGAGGAAAACCAATTGAGGAATATGCTCCTGATTTTTGGTTAGTTTCTCCTGCTGAAGGAGGGGATCCTTGCGGCTATATTACTTCACCATGGTACCATCCAGAACAAAAAAGAAATATTGCTATGGGTTATGTTCCATTTGATGGAACACTTAGCAGTAATGGTTTCCCAATTGGAAAAGTTGGCCAAAAATTCAAAGTTCATCTTCCAGATGAATATGCTGACTCACCAGGTGTTCCTGTAGATGCTGAAGTTGTTTCTATACCATTTACAGAATCTTACAACGCTAACACTAGAGAAGTTTCAAAAGCATAAGATTAATAGCTGAATTTTAAAAGCGCTTCTTAAATGAGGCGCTTTATTTTAGAAATCTCTCAAGTTGATTTACAGGAACATATCCCCCTAAGAATTCTTCATTAAAAAACAATGCAGGAGTTCCTCTTGAACCAGATCCCAAGGCGATAAATGAAGATAATTTAACTATATTTTTAGTTTCATCCTTGCCCATATCAATTCTAAGTTTTGTTATATTAATATCTAAATCTTTAATTAATTGATCAAGTTTTTCTTGTGTTATACTTCCTGAAATTGAAAATAATCCATTATGTAATTCAGTGCCTTTATCTTGATAATTGGCAGCAACAACCATTTCTGCAATTATCTTTGAACTTTCACTAAGTATTGGATGCTGTAAAAAAACTACACGTGTATCATTTCTCCTTTGAGCAAGGTCTATCAATTCAGGATGAATTTTTTTGCAATATCCGCAAAAGTAGTCCATAAATTCAATTACAGTATTTTCAGCATCATCAGGACCAACTTGTATAATTGCATGTTTTGGTAGAGCTTCTAAAATTTTAAGATGATAAGGTTCAGAGTCATCGAAAAATAACTCATTAAGAGTCATATCTTTACTAAAAACATTGGTAGAAACGAATATAAAAATAAACACAGAAAAATTTCTAAGATTATAACGCATGATTGACCCAATGTATTTAATATGATTAAGAAAGTACAGAATTATTTTTGAGATATTTATGAAAACAAAAACTAAAGTAGTTGTAGTAGGGGGTGGTGTTGTTGGAGTTAGTGTTCTTTACCATCTTGCTAAAAAAGGTTGGGACGATGTTGTTTTAGTAGAAAGAAAAGAGCTCACCTCAGGATCAACCTGGCATGCAGCAGGCCTCCTTCCTTTATTTAATATGAGTTATTCAGTTGGTCAACTTCATAAATATGCAGTTAATTTTTACAAAACTCTAGAAGAAGAAACAGGGCAAAATGTAGGCTTCAGTGTTGTAAGTAATATTCGTTTAGCAACAACTCAAGATCGTATGGATGAATATCATCAATACGCTGCAGTAGCTAAAACTATTGGAGTTAAAGTAAATTTTTTATCTCCTGAAAAGGTTAAAGAGATTTGGCCACTATGTAATACTGAGGGTTTAATTGGAGCTATTCAACATCCAGAAGATGGATATATACAACCAGCAGATTTAACACAAGCTTTAGCAAAAGGTGCTAGAGATAAAGGGGCTGAGATTTATAGAAACACAAATGTAACTGATATCAAACAGTTAAAAAATGAAATGTGGGTTGTTGAAACAGATAAGGGAAGTATAGAGTGTGAGCATGTTGTCTCTTGCACTGGAAATTTTGCAAGACAAACAGGAAAGATGGTTGGTTTAGATATTCCTGTAATACCTGTTGAACATCAATACATTGTAACTGAACCTCATCCTGAAATACAAAAAAGAAAAGAACAAGGCTTACCTGAGATGGGTGTTTTGCGAGATTCTGATAGTTCTTGGTATATGCGAGAGGAAAGAGGAGGTTTAATACTTGGACCTTATGAAAAAGGGGCTCCTGCCTGTTACGTAGACGGTCCAAGTCAAAATTCAGAGTTTGAATTATTTCAAGAAGATATTGAGAGAATTGAACCACACATAGAATCTGCAATTCATAGAGTTCCAGTATTTGGGGAAGTGGGTGTTAAAAAAGTTTACAATGGTGCTATCTGCTATACACCAGATGGAAGTCCTATAGTTGGCCCAGCTTGGGGTTTAAAAAATTTTTGGATAAATGAAGGTCATAGTTTTGGAATAACAGCAGCGGGAGGCGCAGGTTGGCAACTAGCTGAGTGGATAGTTGATGGAGAACCTACCATTGATATGCTGGGAGTTGACCCAAGACGTTTTGGAGATTATGTGACTAAATCTTTTCTAATTGAAAAAAATGAAGAAGCTTATGCAAATGTTTTCACAGTCCATTTTCCAGATGAAGAAAGAGAGGCAGGAAGACCTCTAAGACAAGCTCCTTGCTACGATCGTTTAAAAGATTTAGGTGCAGTATTTGGTCAAAAATTTGGATGGGAGAGAGCAAATTGGTTCGCCCCAAAAGATATTGAGCAAGCAGATGATTGGTCTTTTAGGAGATCAAATTGGTTTACTCATGTTGGTAATGAATGTTTAAATGTGCAAAATAATGTTGGCATACTTGATATGACTGCATTTGCAAAATGTCGAATATCTGGCCCAGGAGCAAAAGATTTTCTAGATAATTTAGTTGCTAATAAATTACCTCAAAAAAGAGGAAGAGTTAATTTGTGTCATGCCTTAAATACCAAAGGAGGAGTTCACTCTGAATTTACAATTGCAAAAGAATCTGATGAATCTTTTTATTTAGTTTCAGCTGGAGCTTTTCAAAGACTTGATCATGATTGGATAAAAAAATGGATGCCAAACGATAGATCAGTAACTTTTGAAAATCTAACAAATAGTATTGGTGTTCTTGTTGTGGCTGGACCAAGGTCAAGAGATTTACTTACCAAGATTTCTAATGCTGATTTTTCTAATAAAGCATTTCCATGGCTATCTGCCCAAAAAATAGATGTTGGATTAGCCCCTTCAATTGCAATGAGAATGAACTTTGTTGGTGAATTAGGTTGGGAGCTTCATCATCCAATTGAATATCAAAATCATATATTTGATAATTTAATGGAAGCTGGTAAAGAATTTGGAGTTAAGCCTTTTGGAATAAGAGCGATGGATAGCCTTAGAATTGAAAAGACTTATAAGCTTGTAGGCACTGAAATGTCAATTGAATATGCTGCTTATGAATCTGGGCTTGATAGATTTGTACATTTAAATAAAGGAAATTTCATTGGAAGAGATGCACTGGTTAAATGGCAACAAGACGGATTTGATAATAAAATGATTACCTTAGAAGTTTTTGATATCAAAGATGCTGACGCATTAGGCAATAATGCTATTTATAGTAATGGAGAAGTGGTTGGGCGTGCGACAGGAGGTAACTACGGATTTAGAGTGAAAAAATCTCTTGCAATTGCTATGGTCAAACCTAAATATAGCAAAATTGGAACAGAACTAGAAATGGATATTTTAGATAAAAAACATAAAGTTGTTGTTATAGAGGATAGTCCATACGATCCAATGAATGAAAAAATTAGAGCTTAGTATATGAAAATCTTAGTTACAGTAAAAAGAGTCATTGATTATAATGTTCAAGTTAGAGTTAAAGCAGATAATTCTGGTGTAGAAAAAGAAAATGTAAAAATGTCAATGAACCCTCCGGATGAAAATGCAGTAGAGGAAGCACTAAGAATAAAAGAAGCTGGAAAAGCTGATGAAATAATAATTTTATCAGTTGGAGAAGAAAAATGTCAGGAAACTATTCGTACCGCACTTGCTATGGGTGCTGATAGAGGAATATTGATTAAAGCGAATGATAATGTGGAGCCTTTATCGGTATCAAAAATAGTTGCTAAAATTGTAGAAATTGAACAACCAGGTTTAATATTGATGGGTAAGCAGGCAATTGATGATGATTCAAATCAAACTGCTCAAATGACTAGCGCCTTGCTCAGTTGGCCACAGGCAACATTTGCTTCAAAAATTGAAATAGAAGAAAATACTGCAATTGTAACCAGAGAAATAGATGAGGGTCTTGAGAGAATAAAAGTTAAGATGCCTTTTATAGCATCTTGTGATTTAAGATTAAATGAGCCAAGATACGCTTCTTTACCAAATATTATGAAAGCAAAGAAAAAACCGATTGATATTAAATCAGCTGAAGAGCTTGGCATTGATGTCAAACCTAGGATTGAGAATATAAAAATATCTGAACCACCAACTAGACAAAAAGGAGTTATGGTCGCTGATGTTGCTGAGTTAGTTCAAAAATTAAAATATGAGGCAAAAGTTATATGAACATCTTAATCTTAGCAGAACATAATAATGAGGAAGTGAAGTCATCTACATTAAACACAATAAGTGCAGCTTCAAAATTAGGTAATGAAATTGAAGTTTTGGTAATAGGTAGTAATATAGAGAAAATTTCAAAAGAAATTGCAAATTATCAATATGTTACAAAAGTACTTTCATTAGATGATCAAAATTATGAAAATGCTATAGCTGAAAAAATAGATCCTGTTATTTTTTCTATTGCTGAGAATTATTCTCATATTTTTGCACCTGCGACAACATTTGGAAAAAATGTTATGCCAAGGGTTGCTGTAAAATTAGATGTTGCCCAAATAAGTGATGTCATCAATATTGAGAGTGAAGATACTTTTATAAGACCAATTTATGCTGGTAATGCGCTTGCTACTGTTAAGTCAAATGACGCCAAGAAAGTTATTACAATTCGCCCAACTTCATTTGATGTTATTGCTAAAGAAGGTGGCTCAGGAGTTGTTGAAGCAATAAATTTTGATTCATCTGAAAATCACACAGAATTCGTTGATCGCGAAGAATCTAAATCAGATAGACCAGAACTAAGTACTGCAAGAATTGTTATTTCAGGAGGAAGAGGGTTGCAAAGTGCCGATAATTTTAAATTAATAAGTGATATTGCTGATAAATTAAATGCAGCTATAGGTGCTTCTAGAGCTGCAGTAGATGCAGGATATGTAAGTAATGATTATCAGGTAGGCCAAACAGGAAAAGTAGTAGTTCCAGACCTTTATATAGCGGTTGGTATATCTGGAGCCATTCAACATCTTGCTGGTATGAAGGAAAGTAAAATTATTGTTGCTATAAATAAAGATGATGAAGCACCTATCTTTAATGTTGCTGATTATGGGTTAAGTGCTGATTTATTTGAAGCACTACCTCAGCTTTCGTCTGAATTAGATAAATTAAACTCAATAGAAAAATAATTATTATTTTTAAATAAATAAAAAAGCTTTATTGTAGCTTATGGAAATTAAAAGAGAGTCAATGGAATATGATGTTGTTATAGTTGGCGCTGGTCCAGCAGGTTTATCTACATCCATAAAATTAAAACAAATTAATCCTGATTTAAATGTATGCATTTTAGAAAAAGGATCAGAAGTGGGCGCTCATATTTTAAGTGGTAACGTTTTTGAGACAAGAGCTTTAGATGAATTAATCCCTGACTGGAAAGAAAAAAAAGCTCCAATAAAAACAAAGGTTAAAAAAGAAAAATTTTTATTTTTAGGAAAAAAAAACTTTTTAAGTTGGCCAACATGGCTCCTCCCTGGTGTTCAAAAAAATCATAATAATTATATTATTAGTTTAGCTAATCTATGTAGATGGCTTGCTACTCAAGCAGAGGATTTAGGTGTTGAAATTTTTCCAGGATTTGCAGCTTCTAAAATAATCTATGATGATAAGAATAATGTTATAGGTGTTCAAACAGGAGATATGGGAATCGATAAGAATGGAAGTTCAAAGGATAGTTTTGAGCCTGGCTTAAATATTTTAGCAAAAGTTACTGTTTTTTCAGAAGGCTGTAGAGGTCACCTTGGAAAAGAGGTTATTAAAAAATATAAACTTGATGCTGATAAATCACCGCAACAATACGGAATAGGTTTTAAAGAAATTTGGGAAATTTCTGAAAAGGAGCATGATGAGGGTATGGTTATGCATACTGCAGGATGGCCTTTAGATAACTCCACTTATGGTGGAAGTTTTTGTTATCACGCAGAAAAAAATCAAGTCTTTATTGGCTATGTGATTGGACTAGATTATCAAAACCCATACTTATCACCGTATGATGAGTTTCAACGATTTAAAACGCATCCTGTAATTGCTAAAATACTTAAGGACGGAAAAAGAATTTCTTATGGAGCAAGAGCTTTAATTGAAGGGGGTTTTCAGAGTTTACCAACTATGCATATGCCTGGTGCATTAATTGTTGGTTGCGATGCTGGAACACTTAATATGCCTAAAATTAAAGGCTCTCATACTGCAATGAAAAGTGGAATTATCGCTGCTGAAACTATTAATGAATATATAACTGCAAATAAACCTCTTTCAGAATATGAAAATAAATTTAAAACATCATGGGTCTACAAAGAGCTATATACTGCCCGTAATGTTAAACCTAGTTTTCAATGGAGTTTGATACCAGCAATAATATTCACTGGTATAGACCAAATTATTTTTAGAGGATATTTGCCTTTTACACTTAAACATTCTTATGCTGATCATGAAAGTTTAATTCCAGCTCATAAAGCTAAAAAAATTGACTACCCTAAGTATGATGGAAAACTTACTTTTGATAAAACTAGTTCAGTTTACTTAACTGGCACAAATCATGAAGCGGATCAACCTGTCCATTTAAAATTAAATGATCCTGATTTACCAATTAATTATACTTTAAATGAATTTGACGAACCTGCTCAAAGATATTGTCCTGCAGGAGTGTATGAAGTTGATAGAACTAAGCAAAATGATCCTAAGTTTGTAATAAATGCTCAAAATTGCATACATTGTAAGACTTGTGATATTAAAGAGCCATCTCAAAACATAACATGGATTACACCTGAAGGAGCAGGTGGGCCCAATTATGCAAATATGTAAAAAAAAAGGAGCCCGAAGGCTCCTGAAGGATTTAAATATTAATTGGGAGGAAAAATATTAAATCATATCTGTAATTAATATATTTATGATGCAATTCCAGTATATTGAAATTATAATTAATATGCAAATACTGCATATACAAAAAATACTATATTAATTGCCATTTTAACAATAATTAAATAATAAAAATATAGATCAATCATTAATATAATGCCAATTAAGCCCCATAGTAAGATTGCCTTTACTTTTGCCTCATCAGAGGTAAATTTTTTAAGTCAGCAATTCATAAAAATAACAGAACTATTAACAGGTAAAATTAAATTAAAGAATTTGTATGATCAGTATTTATTAGAAAACAATCCACCAGAAAATTTTTGGCATGATGCAGTTAAGAAATTAAAATTTAATTTACAAACATTTTATCGAGAAGGTAGCTTTATCCCCAAAAGTGGTCGATTAATTATTGTAGCCAATCATGCTTTTGGAGTAGCTGATGGAGTTTCATTATGTTCAGTTGTTTCAAGTATCAGGCAGGATTATAAAATGATAACACATAAAGTATTAAGACAAGCAGATGCAGTTAAAGAAAAAATTATTCCAATTGATTTTTCTCCAAGCAGATCAGCTATTCTTGCAAATATTGATGCAAGAAAGGAGGCAGAAAAAGTGCTTCAAAATGATGGAGTAATAGTAATTTTTCCTTCAGGACAAATAGCAACTAAAGAAGATTTAAAAATAAATACAAAAGCAAATGATGGTGATTGGAAGCAATTTGTATCAAAATTAATTATTAAAACTAAAAGTCCAGTTTTGCCATCTTATTTTGAAGGACAAAATAGTCAACTTTATCATATAGCTAATAAGCTAGGCCAAACATTCAGATATGCTTTGTTAATGCATGAATTAACAAGAAAAATAGGAGACACAATTAATCTTCATTTTGGAAGAATTATCCCCTTTTCAGATTTCGATAAAATAGGTAATTTAATTGAAATCACCAAGCACATAAGAAGTAAAACATACTCATTAGACCCTAAATCTGTGCATAATAAATAATAAATCTTTGACAAGCTTAAAGAAGTAAATAAATTATAGATTATGACAGGTTTTGTTGGATCAAATGCAAGAAAAAGAAAAAGAAATTTTTTATTAAGTATAGTTGTTGTTATTATTATTGTAATTTTTTATTTAATTTATCCTAGACTAGAAAATATTAATAGAGAAATTGTTCCAAAAGACAATATTATCCCAGATCCATCTGTTGACTTGACTAGCCTTGCAAGTAGTATTGAAGAACTTGAGTTAAGCTTGTTTCAAAAAGATCAAAAAATTAAATTTAGAGATGGGCAAATTAAAAAACTTGAAATTGAATTAAAAGAAACAAAATTAAAATATGACTCTGCAATCCGTGAACTTAATCAAGTTAATGATGATTTAAATTTATTATCATCAAATAATAAAAATCTTCTTGCAACATCTGATGAATTTAAATTCTTGCAAGAAGAATTTAATAAATTGAAAGGAAAAAATGATAATAATCTTTCAAAGATTAAAAGTCTTAATAAGCAAATTGATAAGCTAAACAATAATCTTCAATCAACTGATAATAACACAGAAGATATAATAAATGAAAATCAAAAACTAAAAATTGATAATAAAAGTTTTTTTTCTCAAAATATTAAACTAGAAAATAGTATTGCTGAACTTAAGCAAAAGATTAGTGAACAACAGATCGAAATAGACTCTTATTTAGAAAAAATAAAAAAACTGAAAGATACGTCACATCATGGTGGTTAGGCTTAGTTTATAAACTGGGTACAACCATCTAATAACAAATCTCTTAAATATTTAGAATGAGATCTATTTACATGAATATCATAGCTTTGCTCTTCTTCATCATGATGGTTGCGAATTATTAATACAGGTATTTTAACAAAAATTGTTTGAGCAACTCTTAAATTACTATTGAGAGCATTATCAATGTCTAGGACTATGAATTTTCTAAGCAACTCTTTGGTGTTATTGCCCACAATCCTTATAACAGTTTTATTTTCTGAAATATCTGTAATACTTGTTTTTTCAGGATTTAGTTTATAGTTTAATTCTTCAAGTATTTTAATAAAATGATTATCATTCAAAAAATTAAGAAGCCACTCATTAGGACTAAGCCAAATTACTTGTAAATCTTTATTTTGTATTTTTGTATTAGGCTCTGTTGGAATTAAAATATCAAGAACTGATCCCGCATTACTCATAAAATCCCTATCTTTTGTATCGCCCCGAAGATTAATCTTTTCAATAAAGGGTAACTCTTCAATAGATATGCCATTTTTTTCTATTTTTAGATCCTCAAATACTGCGTTTCTTTTTAAAGTCATGCAAACAATCTTTCATTTTCAGGATCTATAAAAACAGGATTTGTAATTTCAACTTCAATACTTTTATTAACTGTAGGAACAATAAGCTTTACTCCTTTTTTCCTAGTCCCACTTTTAACTAGACCAAGAGCTATTGAGCGACCTAAATTTGGTGAGTAGTAACTTGATGTAATGTGACCAACCATAGGCATTGGTAGAGAAGTTTCAACTTCAACTAAATGAGATCCTTCTTCTAATACTATTGAAGGGTCAACAGTAAGAATGCCTACTAGTTGCTTTCTATCCTCTTTAACAGTATCACTTCTATTAAGCGCTCTTTTACCTATAAAGTCATATTTCTTTTTACTTACTATCCAATTCATATCTAAGTCAATTGGAGTCACTGATCCATCAGTCTCTTGTCCAACAATAATATAGCCTTTTTCTGCTCTTAGAACATGCATTGCCTCTGTTCCATATGGAGTAATATTATAGTTTTCTCCTAAACTTATACATTTATTCCATAAACTAAGAGCATAACTTGCAGGAATATTAATTTCATAACAAATTTCACCAGTAAAACTAATTCTCATAACTCTACATGAAACTTCATCTATTTTTAGTTCTTTGAAACTCATATGTGGAAAACTTTCACTAGAAAAATTTTGATTAGGAAAAAGCGACTCAACTATTTTTCTACTATTTGGACCATTTAAACTGATTGTCCCAAATTGTTCAGTTACAGATGTAAGATAAACTTCTAGTTCAGGCCACTCTGTTTGCAACCAATCCTCAAGTTTACTCATTACACTTGCCGCATTACCAGTTGTTGTAGTCATTACGTAATGATAATCTCCCAAGCGGGTTGTCACTCCATCATCAATGACCATACCATCGTCACCAAGCATTACTCCATAACGACATTTTCCAATCGCTAACTTAGACCATGCATTTGTATAAATACGATTTAAAAATTCACTTACATCTCGACCTTTTAAATCAATCTTTCCCAATGTTGACGCATCTAAAATTCCAAGGCTATCCCTTGTTGCTTTGACTTCTCGATTAACAGCTTCATCCATTGTTTCATTATTTTTTGGATAATACCAAGGTCTTTTCCATTGCCCAACATCTTCAAATAATGCTTTATTATTTGTATGCCAAGAGTGAATAGGTGTTGTTCTCTCAATGTCAAAAAATTCTTTTACAAATCTACCTGCCATCGCCCCAAATGTAACAGGTGTATAGGGTAATCTAAAAGTTGTAGTACCGAGATTGGAAATATCCTGTCCAGAAAGTTCACTGATTATTCCAAGCGCATTAACATTACTCGTTTTACCTTGATCTGTGGCCATTCCGTTAGTAGTGTATCTTTTTACATGCTCTATTGATTTGAAACCCTCTGATAATGCTATTTTAATATCTTTTGCTGTTACATCATTCTGAAAATCAACAAACATTTTAGATTTGCTAATATTTTCTTTTTCAATTAACCAAGCATTTTCTTGCTTACCAGTTTTATTTAATTCAGCATTATATACCTGTCCATCAAAACTATTTTTATCATTCGTATTTAGAAAATTATTAACTGAATTATATGTTTCATTGAGAATATTTTTTAAATCAAAAACTCCATTACAGGAACCAATTGAAAGTGTTTTTTGGTGAGCTTGATGAGGTATAAAACAAGAATCTTCATCTCTAAACTTTAATTTTCCTCTAGATTGAGTAAACAAATGGACAGTGGGAGACCATCCACCTGATATGCATAAAAGGTCACAGTTTACAATTTCAGTATATTTTTGATTTATTTTTTTTATTTGAACATTTTTTAATTTTTTTCTACCTGAAGTGTTTGATATTATTGAGGCAGTATATATTTTAATACCTAATTTCTTAACTTTTAAGGGAAGCTCACCTTCTAAATTATTTCTTACATCAATTACTGCAACAACATTAATATTCTGATAATAACAATCTATTGCTGTTTGATAGGCACTATCATTATTTGTAAAAATAACAATTTTTTTCCCTAAATTAACACCATAGCCATTTAAATATTTACTTACACTATTAGCAAGCATGATACCTGGTCTATCATTGTTTGGAAAAGTAAGTGGTCTCTCTATTGAACCAGTTGCTAAAATTACTTTTTTTGCTCTTATTTTCCACACAACTTGTCTTATTGAATTTGCTTTATCTATACCCTCATTTGGTTGAAGGTCTTGAATTGCTAGTAAATAATTATAGTGCATGTAAGCAAACAGTGTAGTGTTTGTTATAATTTTTATATTATTTAATTTGCTTAACTCTTCTAAAATTTTATTTTTCCATTCAATTTGACTTTTACCACTAATTTTGTTGTCATAATTATTGGATGATAAAATTGACCCACCAGTTTGACTCTCTTGCTCTATTAGTAAGACTTTTTGATTTTTTGCTGCTGCTATCTGTGCTGCATACAAACCACTAACGCCACTACCAACGATTAATGTGTCACAATGATAATGATAATGTTCATATTTATGTGGATCTTCTTTTTTTGGAGAATAGCCTAATCCAGCAGCATGACGAATAAAGTGCTCATAAGTTTTCCAAAATTTTGGAGGCCACATAAATGTTTTATAATAAAAACCAGCTGGAAAAAATGGTGCAAGTAAGTCATTAATTGCCCCAAAGTCAAATTTAACACTTGGCCATCTATTTTGAGATTTAGCTATCAATCCATCATATAAAATAACTTCTGTTGCCCTTCTATTAGGTTCTGTAAATTCATTAAGCTCTAATTGAACTATACCATTAGGTTCTTCACATCCTGCCGAAATTATTCCTCGTGGTCTATGATATTTAAAACTTCTTCCAACAAGATGAACACCATTAGATAGTAAGGCTGATGCTAGTGAATCACCTTCATAGCCATAATATTTTTTTCCATCAAAGAAGAAACTTATTTTTTTTGTTTGATCAATATTTTTATTATTTTGTAAGCGCATATTAATTATTTTTTTGATGTAGAAAAATTTCCTGAACCAATAGCAGGTTCGCCGCAAGGAGTTATAGGGTTGTTAGATTCAAGTTCTGGAGGTTTTTCACCCATTTTGTATACTGCAAGAATTTCATCAGAAGCAGTGTTTCTTGCTACATTGAACCATTGTCTACACCCAAAAGAATGATTCCACCTTTCATATTGCAATCCTTTTATATTTTGACGAAGGAACAAGTAATCAGCCCATTGATCATCATTTAAATCAGGTGGATTTTTTGGTCTTTCAATATGCGCCTCTCCACCACATGAAAATTCTTCTTGTTCTCTCTCACCACAATAAGGACATTTAATTAGTAACATTTTAGTGAGCTACTGCAGCTGCGCCATGTTCATCAACTAACTCACCGCTTGAAAATCGATTAATACTAAATGGTGCATTAAGGGCATGCGGCTGATCATTTGCAATTGTATGGGCAAATACCCAACCTGAGCCAGGAGTGGCTTTAAAACCACCAGTTCCCCAACCACAATTAAAGTATAGACCATTAATGTGAGTTTTGCTTATGATTGGACTTGCATCAGGGCATATATCAACAATCCCACCCCAATGACGAAGCATTTTCATTCTTGAAAAAAGAGGAAATAATTCAACAATTGCCATTATTGTATCCTCAACAATGTTAAAACCTCCTCGTTGCGAATAAGAATTATAACCATCTGTACCAGCCCCAATTACTAACTCACCTTTATCTGATTGAGATACATATGCGTGTATAGTGTTTGACATTACAACAGTATCAATGACTGGTTTTACTGGCTCAGATACAAGTGCCTGAAGAGGTCTGCTTTCAAGTGGCAGTTTGATACCTGCCATCTTTGCAATCACGCTACTATGACCTGCGGAAACAATACCAATTTTTTTGGAGTTGATTGTACCTCTAGTAGTTTCAATTCCAGTAACATTTCCATTATTTATGTTAATTCCCGTAACTTCACAATTTTGAATTATATCAACACCCATAGCATCAGCTCCTCTTGCATAACCCCATGCAACAGCATCATGTCTTGCAGTTCCAGCACGCCTTTGTAAAGTGGCACCCAAAACTGGATAACGAATATTGGGTGAGGTATTAATTACAGGACAGAATTTTTTAACTTCTTTTGTATTTAACCATTCACAATCGACTCCATTTAAGCGATTTGCATGCCATCTTCTTTTTAATTCTCTAACATCATGTAAGTTATGGGCAACATTCATTACACCTCTTTGTGAAAACATTACATTATAATTAAGTTCTTGAGACATACTTTCCCATAATTTTAATGCGTGATCATATATAGCTGCACTTTGATCCCATAGATAATTTGACCTTATAATTGTTGTGTTTCTTCCAGTATTTCCTCCACCTATCCAACCTTTTTCAACAACGGCTATGTTTTTGATTCCATGGTTTTTTGCTAAATAATATGCTGTTGTTAGTCCATGCCCACCACCACCTACGATAATAGCATCATATTCCTTTTTAATTTCAGGATTACGCCATGCTGGCTGCCAGTTTTCATGGTAACTTAGTGCATTTTTAACGAGTGAAAATACAGAATATTTTTTTGATTTTTTAATCATAGTAAATTTGAATTTTACTTCTTATCAGTTTTAAAAGAGACCTTCAATTTCTCCTTGAGAATTTAACCTGATCGAATCTGCCGCAGGAACACTTGGTAAACCAGGCATTGTCATAATCTCACCGCAAATAACAACAATAAATTCAGCCCCACTTGATAAGCGAACCTCTCTGATTGGTATTGAATGATTCGTTGGAGCGCCTTTATTGTTAGGGTCAGTTGAAAAACTATATTGTGTTTTAGCAATACAAATAGGAAATTTGCCATATCCTGCTTCTTCAAACTGAGTTAATTGATCCATAATTTTTTTATCAGCTATTACATCATCTGCTCTATAAATTTCTTTTGCAATATTTCTAACTTTCTCAATAAGAGGAATATCTTCTTCGTATATATATTTAAAATTATTATCTCGTTCAGCTAACTCAACTACTTTATTTGCTAAATCAATAGTTCCATCACCTCCTTTAGCCCAGTGTTCACAAGTTATTGCATCTATATTAAGTTTTTTACATTCATTTTTTAGAGCTTCTATTTCCATATCTGTATCCGCAACAAAATGGTTGACTGCTACAACTACAGGAAGTCCAAACTTTTGTATATTTTCTATATGGCGTTTTAAGTTGGAAGTACCTTTAATAACAGCGTCTACATTTTCTGCTTGTAAATCTTTTTTATTTACACCACCATGCATTTTTAATGCACGAATTGTTGCAACTAACACAACAGCACTTGGCACTAATTCACCTTTACGACATTTTATATCAAGAAATTTTTCAGCACCTAAATCTGCACCAAAACCAGCTTCTGTAACAACATAATCACTAAGCTGTAAACTTGTTTTAGTTGCTATAATACTATTGCAACCGTGTGCTATATTAGCAAAAGGACCTCCGTGAATTATTGCAGGATTGTTCTCTAATGTCTGTACTAAGTTTGGCATAAGTGCTTCTTTGAGCAGCACTGTCATAGGTCCATGTGCATTTAAATCTTTCGCAAAAATAGGTTTTCTCTCTCTAGTGTATGCTACTGTTATATTTCCTAATCTTCTTTCCAAATCTTCTAAATTATTTGCTAAGCAAAATATTGCCATTACCTCGGATGCAACTGTAATATTAAATCCATCCGTTCGAGGATAACCATTTGCAACTCCTCCAAGGTTAGCAGTTATTTCTCTTAAAGCTCTATCATTAAGATCAACACATCTTTTCCAACTTACACGACGTGTATCAATTTGTAGTTTATTTCCCCAATAGATGTGATTATCAATTAATGAAGCTAATAAATTATTTGCAGAAGTGATTGCGTGGAAATCCCCTGTGAAGTGTAAATTAATATTTTCCATTGGAACCACTTGAGCGTATCCACCTCCAGCTGCTCCACCTTTCATACCAAAGCTTGGGCCAAGACTAGGTTCACGTAGACAAACAATGCTTTGCTTACCAATCTTGCATAGACCATCACTTAAACCAACAGAGGTAGTTGTTTTGCCTTCTCCAGCAGGAGTTGGGGTAATAGCCGTAACAAGAATTAATTTTGAATTTTCTTTTTTTTCTTTAATTTTATTAAAATCAATTTTTGCAGTATAGTGACCAAAGGGATGCAAATCATTTTGATCTAAGTTTAACTTTGATGCAATTTCTGAAATATTTTTCTTAGTCGCTTTACGTGCTATTTCAATGTCAGACATACAACTCCTCTTATTTGTTAGGTTTTATAGATGATGTTTTTTTGGATCTAAATGCTTATTTCAAACTACGAAATAAAAATTGTTGATATATATAATTATTAATTATTCGAATTTAATACCATTATAAGACAAATCAGGTTTATTTAGTGTTTTTAACCAGTCACTAGTTTTTTTAATTCCTCCAAAAGCATAAAAATGTATTTTTTTTAATTTTGTGTCTGGATTTTCTATTTGATAGCTAGCCAGGTCATATATTAATTTATCAGGGCTTCTAGTTGTTGCCAACTTAGTAATATTTAATGCCTGTTTTGATAAAAATCTAATAGAGTTACCAATACCACACGATGTAGCGTAACTAATCAATGTTTTTAAAGTAGCAGGCCCAGGTATACCTGCATGTATATCAAGTTTGTTATTTAATTTATTAAGATGTAGCTCCCATTCTTTTAAAGACTTTGCTTCAAAAAAAAACTGAGTAGCTAAATACATTTTAAAATCTGCTTTTTTTGAAAACTGATTTTTTTCTATAATAGCATTATCTAAATCATTTTGTTTGACATCTGGGTTTCCTTCAGGGTGGCCAGCAACACCAACTTCTTTAAAATTATATTTTGATAACAAATCTGTTTCTAAAATTTCAATAGAACTTGCTATATTACCTTTTTGACTACCCCCGCCGCCTATCACTAAAATTTTTGAACATCCACAATCTTCAGCAAGAGCTTGTATGTATTTTTTTAACTCTTCATGATTTGCAATTGTTCTTGCAGGTAGATGTGGGATCACACTGTATCCTTCAAGTTTAAGTTTTTTAGCTGTATCAATAACCTTACCCATATCTTCATCAGGCAGATAAGTGATATAAATATTATTTTTTATAGAAACTAAATCAGTAAAACTTCCATATTTTGCATATACATTGGGTGTAGTCTCTATGGAGCAATTAGATAAAAGATCTTGAACATTCTCAATATTATTATTTATCATAGAAATAATTATTAGGTTATTATAATAGATGAATAAATGATAAATTCTAAATTTACCATCGTTACTTTTTATCAATTTAAAAAAATAGAAAATATTTTTATTTTTAAAAATGAACTCTCTAATTTTTGTAAATTTAATAAAATAAAAGGTACAATAATTTTAGCAGATGAGGGAATTAACGGAACTATTGCTGGAAAATCTAATGATATTAGCATATTTGAATCCTGCATTCTGAAAATGGGATTTAATAATTACAATCCAAAATATTCGTATTCTAAATTTATGCCATTTTTTAGACTAAAAGTTAGGGAAAAAAAAGAAATAGTTACTTTAAGGACTAAGATTGCTGAACCTGAAAATATTACTGGAAAAAAAATCAAACCAGAGGAATGGAATGATTTTATCTCAGATAAAGAAACTATTTTAATTGATGTGAGAAATAACTTTGAGGTTGAGATGGGTACTTTTAAGAATTCAATTAACCCAAATACAAAAAGTTTTACAGAGTTTAAAAACTATTTAAAAAATGACTTAAAGGGAGCTAAAAATAAAAAAATTGCAATGTTTTGTACTGGTGGAATTAGGTGTGAGAAAATTTCATCTTATATGATAAAAAAAGGCTTTAAAGATGTTAATCAGCTTCATGGTGGTATTTTGAGTTATTTGGAAAAAACAACTAATAAAAATTCATTATGGAATGGAGAATGCTTTGTTTTTGATAATAGGGTTTCAGTAAAAAATGAACTAAAAGATGGGACGTATGAACTTTGTCATGCATGTAGACATCCTTTATCTCGAGATCAACTTAAATCTAAAAAATACATCAAGGGGTTTTCGTGCTCTAATTGCTACGGTAAAATAAGTGAGTCTAAGAAAAAAAGTTTAATGGATAGGAATAAACAAATATCAATTGCAAAGAAAAAAGGTTTATACAACCCTTATATCAGGCAAACATTTAATGATTTCTAAAAAATACTTTATTTAGATTTTTTTTAATATATAGGATCGACATGGCAAAAAAAACCTCATACGCTTTAAAGCAGCTAATACCTGAAGAAAACCCCAAAACAGGAACAAAATATATTGTTAGAAAACCAACAAAAGGTATGAAAGTTGCAGATAAATTAAGATTGAAAAAATATGATCCAGTTCTTAAGAAGCATGTATGGTTTGTTGAAAAAAAAATGCCTCCACATAGTAAGTAAAATTCTCTTTCTTTATAAATTTTATAACCTACATTTACACCTATGATGGATAGAGTAGGAATTCACTGGTTTAGATTAGATTTAAGATTAAATGATAATCCTGCACTTTATCAACTCTCTAAGGAAGTTGATACAATTATACCTATTTATATATATGAAGAAAATATTCAAATAGGGGAGGCATCCAAATGTTGGCTAGAAAAATCATTAGAAAGTTTAGATAACGAATTATCTAAACTTGATAGTAAGCTTTATGTCTTTAAAGGGGATCCAAAAAAAATCATACATAAAATTATTGAAGATAACAATATATTATGTTTCACTTGGAATAGACTGTACGATAAACATTCAGTTAAAAGAGATAAAGAAATAAAATCCTTTTTGAATAAAAAAGCCATCGTTTGCAATACTTATAATGGGTATTTATTATCCGAACCTTGGGAATTAAAAAATAAATCTGGAAATTTTTTTAAAGTTTTTACACCTTTTTGGAAGGCAAACTTTGAGGCATTATTAAATAAAGAAAAATTCATAAGTTTAACAAATCAATATAAGTTTTATAAAAAAAATATTAAGTCTGTTTTAAAAATAGATGAATTAAAATTAAATATACCTAAAAAAGAATGGATGAATAGAATACTATCTTATTGGGATATAGGTGAGAATGCAGCTAAATTAAAACTTACAAAATTTATAAATAACAAATTATATAATTATAACACTGGTAGAGATAGACCGGATACTGACTTTACATCAAAAATCTCCCCCCATTTACATTTTGGAGAAATTGCTCCTTTAAGAATTTTTAATGAAGTTATGAAATCTAATATCGATGAAAAGAATAAAACCAAATATTTATCAGAAATAGGGTGGAGAGATTTTTCATATAATCTTTTGTTTAATTATCCAGAAATGACTGATCTTCCGATCCAATCAAAATTTGAAAAATTTCCATGGCAAAGAGACAAAAAAAATTTAATTACTTGGAAAGAAGGAAAAACTGGTATTCCGATTGTTGATGCAGGAATGAAAGAATTATATGAAATGGGCTGGATGCATAATAGAGTAAGAATGATTGTAGGCTCATTTTTAACAAAAAATCTTTTACTTCACTGGAAAGAAGGAGAGAGGTGGTTTTTTGATACTTTAGTTGATGCAGATATTGGATCAAATTCAGCAGGTTGGCAATGGATTGCAGGTAGTGGAGCAGATGCAAGTCCATATTTTAGAATTTTTAATCCAATATTACAGGGTAAAAAATTTGACCCCAAAGGAGAATATGTTAAACAATTCATACCCTCTCTAGATAAAATACCTGAAAAATTTATTCATTCTCCGTGGGAAATGACAGTTGAAGAACAAGAAAAATATAATTTTATATTAGGTCGAGATTACCCAAAACCAATCGTTGATTTAAGTGATACGCGAAAAAGAGCCTTAGAGGCTTTTAAAAAAATAAGTGAATAAGATTTCTAAAAAGAAAATTGCTGTAATCGGGTCAGGTATTGCTGGTATTAGTGCTTCTTATTTTCTATCGTCAAAATATGATGTTCATCTTTTTGAAAAAAATAATTATTTAGGTGGTCACACTAGGACTGTGAAAGTACCAACTGATAATAATATTTCTATAGATACAGGTTTTATAGTTTTTAATGACAAAAATTATCCAGATTTAGTTAAATTTTTCGAACATTTAAATATAAAAACAATGAATTCAGATATGTCATTTGCTGTTTCAGATATTAATTATAATATTGAGTATGGAGGTAAAAATCTTAAATCCTTATTTGGGCAATATAAAAATATTTTTAATATTAGTTATTTAAAAATGATTTATGAAATTTTTCGTTTCTATAAAATATGTAAAAATTTAAAATTAGATAACATTAATAATAATTTTACTATTGAAGACTTTCTTAATAGCAATAGTTTTTCATTATATTTAAAAAAACTTCATATTTATCCTTTAATATCATCAATTTGGTCGACAAATCAAAATGATGTAAAGAATTTTCCTCTAAAGTTGTTTTTAAACTTTTTTAATAATCATGACTTATTTAATATTAAAAACAGACCTCAGTGGAAATATGTTCAGGGTGGCAGTAATTCATATATAAAAAAAATCTTAGAACTGAAGAAATTCAATTATAACCTTAATGCAAAAATAAATAAGATAGTTAGATTTGATAATGGTTTAAAAATAATTAAAAATAATGAAGAGATTGCATTTGATTATCTTATTATTGCCACTCATGCAGATCAAGCTCTAAAAATAATAGATAATCCTACAGATGATGAAAAAAAAATCTTATCAGAGTTTCAGTATACTAGCAATAGAGCATATCTCCATTCAGACAGATCAATGATGCCCAAAAATAAAAAAACATGGTCTAGTTGGAATTTTATTAAAAATAAAAAGGAAGATGTAAATTTCACATTAACTTATTGGATGAATAACCTTCAAAAATTACAAACTAAAAAAGAATATTTTGTAACAATTAATCCTGAAAAGACTCCAGAAACTATACATAATGAGAAATCTTTTACACATCCAAAATTTAATTTACAAACGATGAAATCTCAAAGTAAACTAAAAGATTTGCAAGGAGTTAATAATACATTCTTTTGTGGTGCTTATCATGGTTATGGATTTCATGAAGATGGAATTCAATCAGCTGCTTACATTTCAAAAATGTTGAATGTTGATATCCCTTGGAAAAGAGATAATAACTTTTATAATAGACTTTTGTATTAAATCAAATGAACACAAAGATTATAGTTTCTTCAATAGTTCATAAACGTTATGGAAAAATTGAGCATTTTTTTAAATATAAAGTACCAAGTTTATTTATAGATCTTGATGAGCTAGAAATGATACAATCAAAATCAAAAATTTTTTCAGTAAATTCATTCAATATATTTTCTTTTAATGAAAAAGATCATGGATATAGAGATGAAAGATCGATTAAGGAATTTATAATTGAAATGTTACAAAACTATGATGTAAACTATAGGAATTTAAAAATTAAAATACTTTGCTTTCCCAGAATTTTTGGATATGTTTTTAATCCTCTTTCAATTATTTATTGTTATGATAAAGATAAATTAATCTCAATATTTTATGAAGTTAAAAATACCTCCAATGAACAACATACTTATATATTTGCAAGAGGACATAGTAAAATTTTAAAAGCCTTAACTCATGAATGTCAAAAAAATTTTTATGTTTCTCCTTTCATTGGAATGAAGGGTAAGTATTTATTTACAAATAAACTGACCAATGACTATATAAATATTATTATAGACCTATATGATAATAATAATAAAAAAATACTTATGGCTTCACAATCAGGCAAATTTATAGATTTCAAAGTATCTAAATTATTAAAATATAATCTTTTAAACCCTCTATTTGGTTTTAAAATAATGTCTGCCATTTTGCTTGAGGCTATAATAATTTTTTTTAAAGGTGGAAAATATTATGCTAGAAAGAAAAAACCAAAAGATACCATATCATTTGAAGGAAGTTTTTAATGCATTTATATAATAAATTTAAACCACCATTTGAAATTGTTTCGCAAAAATTTCTTTCAAAAATTAAATATGGAGAATTATCAGTAACTTTCCCGTCTGGCTCTATGCAATCATTTACAGGTATTAATAGTACACTTAAAGCAGATTTAACTATAAATAATTACAAATTTATTTCTAAAATTTTAAAGAGAAAATCAGTTGGATTTGCAGAGTCATACATGGACGGTGATTTTAGTTCTTCAAATTTAACTAATTTATTATTGCTAGCATTTAGAAATGAAAATCATTTCTTAGAAAATTTAAAATCAAATATTTTTTTTAACATTTATTCTAAATTTAAACATTTTCTTAATGAAAACACAAAGTCTCAAAGTAAAAAAAATATTCAGTATCATTATGATCTAGGTAATAATTTTTATACAAAGTGGCTAGACAGAAGCATGACTTACTCTTCAGCATATTTTGAAAAAGAAAATCAAAATTTATTTGATGCCCAATTAAATAAATATCATAAAATAGCAGAATCACTCAATTTAAATGAGAATTCTAAAGTCCTTGAAATAGGTTGTGGCTGGGGGGGATTTTCCTCTTATGCCGCAAAACACTTTAAATCTAAAATTGATGCAATTACTATATCTAAGGAGCAATATGAATATGCATCAAATAAAATTCAAAAAGAGGGTTTGGGAGAAAAAGTATCAATTAAATTTAAGGATTATAGAGATATTGATACTCAATACTCCAATATAGCCTCTATAGAAATGTTTGAAGCTGTAGGAAAAAAATATTGGGAAAAGTACTTTGATATTCTTAGAAACTCTTTATTAAATTCTGGCAAAGCAGTATTGCAAATCATTACAATAGATGAAAAAAGATTTTTAAATTATCAAAATCAACCAGATTTTATTCAACAGTATATTTTCCCCGGTGGAATGCTTCCAACTAAAAAAGAACTTTTAGAAATAAATAACAAAGTAGGTCTTGATTTTAAAGAAATAAAAAGTTTTGGATTATCATACGCTAAAACTCTAAGTCTTTGGAATACACAATTTCAAAGTTCATGGAATGATCTAGTTAAGCTTGGATTTAATGATAGGTTTAAAAGAATGTGGGAGTTTTATTTAGCTTATTGTGAAACAGGCTTCATAAGTCAGTCAACAGATGTATCTCATTTTCTTATTACCAAATGAGTAAAATAAAAATCTTTTTTATGCTCTCTGGCTATCAGTTAACATGGCTCATGTGTGTTTTTGGTGAAATTTTGTATAAAAGTTTTTTACTAGGCTTAATTTGTGGTCTAATTTTTTTATTTTTAGCTTTCACAAATTCACAAAATAAATGGAAATTTACCTTTATAGTATTTTCAATTTCAGTGGTTGGATATTTATTTGACTCAATCTTAGTACATTTTAAAATATATAATTTTGAGTCATCTTTATCTTTTGGATGGTTGCCTATATGGATGATTGTTCTATGGCCAAGTTTTGCATCTTTATTTGATGAAGTATTTGTTTTTTTATCAAAATATAAATTAATAGCTCTTTTACTTAGTGCAGTTTTAGGTCCATTAACTTATTATTCAGGTAGTCCACTTGGCCTAATTGATATCAATCAATTATTGCTCTTTTTTATTTTAATGACGACTTTTTGGCTATTTTTAATGTTTTTTTATTTAAATTATTTGTTGAAAGTAAAATTTAATTAGATTCAGTTTCAGCTAATAATTTTGCTTTAGCCTCTGCAGCTTCTTGCCTATCTTTTTTATTTTTAGCACGGTTAAGGGCTTTTTCAAGATCTTGAAATGTGCAAAGGCCTGTGTCCATTGGGCTTTTTGCTTCAAGTATTGCTTCTCTAAAAGTTCCATTACGAATTGCTTCAACTGTATTTTTAGTAGATCCAGTTAGCTTTGCAATTTGTGAGCTACTTAATTCATCAGGATATCTTTTAATTAGCCAAAATATTGCATATGGCTTTTCTTGCCTCAATGATAATGGGGTATATTTAGAGTCCTTTTTTCTTGGAGGAAGGGAGTCAATTACCTCTGAAGAAATTAAATTTAATCTAGCTTTAGGATCACTTTCACATCTTACTATCTCTTCTTTTGTTAGTTGTTTATTATCAACTGGATCATAACCACGCATACCTACAGCAACCTCACCATCTGCTATTCCTTGAACTTCTAATTCATGAAGCCCGCAAAATTCAGATATTTGATCAAAACTAAGTGAAGTATTGTCTATCAGCCATATTGCTGTTGCTTTTGGCATAAGTGGTAATTTCATATTTTATCCTTTTATAAAAAAAAAACTCTTATAAATATATTCCTATCAATTTAATATAAAATAATTGCTTATGATAGATTTTTTAGAAATTAATGAAAAGGAAAAGACTATAAAAAGCCTTAATTTAGAGGATTTGAGTATAGATAATTTAAAACAATATATTTTTGAACTTCAGGAAGAGATTAAAAGAGTTAAAGAGGAAATTAGTCTAAAAGAAAGCTCTATAAATGAAGCCAAAAAATATTTTAAATAATTATTTAGATATTTTTACACCTTTAAAACGTTTCTGAAATCTTGCTACCTGTCCTTCAGCTTCGTTTAAATTTGCTTTTCCACCAGTCCAAGCAGGATGAGACTTTGGGTCAATATCCAACTTGAGTGTGTCGTTTTCTTTGCCCCATGTAGATTTTGTCTTAAATGTTGATCCATCAGTCATTACAACATTTATTTCATGATAATCTGGATGTATACTTTTTTTCATTTGTGAAGTCTTATAGTCAAATATATTTTAAAGTAAAGTTAGATTTTCTGTCAATTTCTTATGAATTAAAGAGTTAGAAACAAGTATATCTCTTGAATTTGTTGTCCATTTTTTTTCCATCTGGCTCTGTTATTTTCCCACCAGCCTCTTTTACAAGTAAGACACCGGAAGAGATATCCCATAAATTTAGATCTCTTTCCCAGAAACCATCAATTTTGCCAGAGGCAACATATGCTAAATCTAAGGCAGCAGCGCCTAATCTTCTTACTCCGGCAGAATTTTTAGACATATTATCTAGTTCTTTATAAAAGTTTTTATAAACCCTATTTCCAAAAGGAATCCCTGTTCCTATCAAGCAATTTGTTAAATCATGTCTTTTTGAAACTCTTAATCGTTTGTTGTTGCACCAAGAACCTTGCCCTAAAGATGCCCAATAAAATTCATTTAAAATAGGATTATAAACAACACCATCAGTTATTTCATTGTTTACTATTTTTGCAATTACGATGGCAACAAGAGGAATTCCATGAATAAAGTTTGTAGTTCCATCAATTGGATCAATAACTATCATCTCCCCTTCACCTTTAATATAACCTGATTCTTCAGTTAAAAAATTAACTTTTGGATAATAATATCTTAAGGTTTCTAATAAAGATTTCTCAACTTTTAAATCAGCACTAGTAACAAAGTCACCAACATTTTTTGACTGTATTTGTAAATTTTCTATTTCACCAAAATCACGTGTTAGTATTCTACCAGCTTTTCTTGCTGCTTTTTCAAAAATATTGATTGTCGATGGCAAGATCATTTTTTTACTTTTTCAACATAACTTGCATTTGTGGTACTTATTACTATGTAGTCTTCAGTTGATATAAAGGGTGGCACAGAAGTTTTTATTCCTCCAGTTAATATGGCAGGCTTATATGATGACGCAGCAGTTTGACCTTTGACTACTGCTTCAGTCTCTTCAACTTTTAAAATTATATTATCAGGCAGCTCTAAACCAACAACTGACTCTTCATAAAATTGAAGATTAATATTATCGTTTTCAATTAAAAATTTAGATTGATTTTCTGTTATTATATCATCACCAACCTCAATTTGTTCGTATGTTGAATTATCCATGAAGACAAACTTATTATTTTCAGAGTATAAAAATTGACAAATTTTTTCATCCAGAATAGCCCTTTCTACACTTTCTGAGGATCTAAATCTTCCATTCATTTTTGTGCCTTCTCGAATTTCTTTCATCTCAACCTGTAAATAGGCACCTCCCTTACCTGGTTGCGTGTGTTGAGTTTTTAATACTCGCCACAATTTAGAATTAATTTCTAAAATGTTTCCAACCTTAATTTGATTACCATCAATTTTCATTTTTTTTCCTAGAGTATATTTTTTTAATTTTTAAATTAATATTTTTTATTTTTCTGCAGTCTACTATATTAAAAGAAGGATTTAATAAAACTCTATTTTTATCTGCTATCTCTCTAATTTTTTTTAAAATAATTGAATTACCCCTAAGTTTTATATATTCAATTTCTTTTATTGCCATTCTTATACTTAGGCTACTGTCAAAACCACAATCAATGAACAATTTAAAGCTTGATTTTCCAAATTTTGAAATTAACACTTTTTGAAAAATCAAAACATATTCAGGACCAAAGCCACTAAGAATATAATATTTAAAATGAAGTATGGGTTTGATTTTATGGATTTTAGACTCTAAAATAATGTCTTCAGCTTGATCAAGCTTACTTATTGTAAAAGCAAATAATTTCTTACTCACCTATAATAATTTTTTTAAATCAAGCATCGTTTCAATCATTCGATTTGAGAAACCCCATTCATTATCATACCAGGACAAAACTCTGCAAAATCTACCATTAAGAACTTGAGTTTGAGTTAAATCAAACACAGAACTACTTGAGTTGTGATTAAAATCTATTGAAACTAATGGCAATTCATTGGTAGTTAAAATATTTTTTAACCCCTTAGTTTTACTTGCATTAATTGCTAGTTTGTTAATTTTTTCTACAGTAGTTTTTTTCTTAGAGGTAAATGTAAAATCAATTAGTGACACATTAGGTGTTGGAACTCTTATTGCTGTTCCATCAAGCTTTCCTTTCATTTTTGGCAAAACTAAACTAAGAGCTTTAGCTGCACCAGTAGAAGTAGGTATCATTGATATAGCCGCCCCTCTTGCCCTTCTTAGATCACTATGACTTTGATCGACAGTCCTTTGATCACCAGTATAACTATGTATAGTAGTCATAAAACCACTTTCAATACCAACTCCCTTATCAAGTACCATAGCAACTGGAGCTAAACAATTAGTAGTACAAGATCCATTTGATATAATGTTATGTTTTTTTGTTAATATTTGATTATTAACACCTTGAACAATTGTAGCATCAACATTTGAAGCTGGAGCAGAAATAATTACTTTTTTTGCTCCTGCACTAATGTGCGCGTTTGATTTTTCTTTACTAGAAAAAACTCCACTACATTCTAGAACTATATCAACCTTAAGTTTTTTCCATGGAAGATTAATTGGATTTCTTTCGCTAAAAAATTTAATTGTTTTATTTTTATACTTTAATCCATCTTTGCTTTTTTTTATTTTAAAGGGAAGCTTTCCATGAATACTGTCAAATTGCATTAAATGCAAACTTGAGTCTAAGCTCCCAAGTTCATTTATTGCAACTATTTCTGCACCTTTTAAGTTTTTTTCTAGAAAAGCTCTAAAAACTAATTTTCCAATTCTTCCAAATCCATTAATTGCTACTCTCATTCTCTTGCCTCTCTGTTATTTTATTATATTAATTTTTCTTGAATTTTTTTACATATATTATCAGCTGTAATATTAAAATGTTTGTAAACATCATTGTATGGACCACTTGCACCAAAAGATCTCATACCAATGAAGTTTTCATAGTCTACATATTTTTCCCACCCATTAATTACTCCAGCCTCAACTGCAAATTTTGGTTTATTGCCAATTATTTCTTTTTTATATTTTGCATTTTGCATTTCAAAAAGTTCCATAGATGGAAAAGATATAACTCTTAGATTAATATTTATTTCTTGTAATTTAATTGATGCCTGAAGTGCAATTTCAACCTCAGAACCTGAAGCAAAAATTGAAGCATCATATTTGGAATAATTTTTTATTATATAAGCCCCTTTCCTAGCTAAGTTATCTTCATAAGAATCTCTTTTATTAGTTGGCAAACCTTGTCTAGTTAATGCTAAAATAGTTGGCCCCTTAGTTTCTAGAGCTATTTCCCATGCTTCAATTGTTTCCAAAATATCACTAGGTCTTATCACATTTAAATTTGGAATAGCTCTTAAAGCAGCTAAATGTTCTACAGGCTGATGTGTCGGACCATCTTCTCCAAGACCTATGGAGTCATGTGTCATTACATATATAACAGGAAGTTTCATTAAAGCAGATAATCTTATTGATGGTCTACAGTAATCAGAAAAAACTAGAAATGTTCCTCCGTACGGTTTAATCCCTCCATGTAATGCTAAACCATTCATTACACTGGCCATAGCATGCTCTCTTATACCGTAATAAACATAGCTTCCTTTATAATTTTCAGCATTAAAAATATCCATTCCTTTTGTTTTAGTATTATTAGATCCTGTTAAATCAGCAGACCCTCCCAGAAAGTTTACAATATGATTATTAAGGAGCTCTAGTGAACTTTCACTAGCCTTTCTTGTTGCATACTTTGCATCATCTTTAGCATATAATTTTTTAAAATTAATTATTTCAGCTTTAATATCGGAGTCTAGATTTTCATTAAAAAAATTATTGAATTTACTAGAATTTAAAAAATCTGCATTTTTATTTTCCCATTTTTTTTTAATTTCAGCGTTTCTATTTGCAAAGCCTCTCCATTCTGAGAGAAGATCATCAGGAATATAAAATTCTTCATGATTCCAATTCAAATTTTTTCTAGTAAGTTCTACCTCTTCTTTACCTAAAGGTGACCCATGAGAAGAAGCGCTAGCTTCTTTATTAGGTGAACCAAATCCTATTTTAGTTTTACAGCAAATAATTGTTGGCTTATCAGAATTCTTAGCATTAAGTATAGCTTCATTAATTTCTTCATGATTATGACCATTAACATTTAACACATTCCAATCATATGATTTGAAACGCACTTGAATATTATCACTACTGCTTAAAGATATTTCTCCATCTATTGAAATTGAGTTATCATCAAAAAAAACTATTAGTTTATTTAATTTTAAATGACCTGCTAAACTACAGGCTTCATGACTTAATCCTTCCATCAAGCAACCGTCTCCAGCGAAAACATATGTATAATGGTTAATAAAGTCTTTGCCCAATGTAGAAGAAAGTTTACTTTCAGCCATTGCAAATCCAACAGCATTTGAAAGTCCTTGAGATAATGGACCAGTTGTTGTTTCAATACCCTCTAACTCGCCATACTCTGGATGCCCAGCTGTAGGAGAGCCTATTTGTCTAAAATTCTTAATATTATCAATACTGATATCTTTGTAGCCTGCTAAATATAAACATGCATACAGAAGCATTGAACCATGTCCGTTTGATAAAATAAACCTGTCTTTATCTATCCATTTTGGATCATTGGGATCAAATTTTAAATGATTTTTATATAAAACTGTAGCTATGTCAGCCATACCCATAGGCATGCCTGGATGTCCTGAATTTGCCTTTTGAACCGCATCAATTGATAAAAAACGTATACAATTAGCTAATTGAGATAGTTTTTCTGAGTTTATATTATTAGTTTTCAAATTCCCTCGGTATTTGTATTCTTTTACACTAATATTAATATGCAATAAAGTGACATTTTAAAATAATCGAATTATAAAATACATATGAAAATTGATGAAAAAATATCTCTTTTAAAAAAAATTATTCAAGAAATAAAAAATATTTCTGAGAATTTAGATAATGATAATAATTTTGAAAAAAAGATTGATGAATTAAATAAAGAGTTGTCAGGGTTAAAAAAAGGAATTAGAGAAAGCGTTGAAGAATTGGAAGAATTTCTTGAGGAAGAAAATGCCCGATCTTGAGGTAAGCATATTTAATCAAAAATTAAAATTATCATATAAAGAAGATGAAAAACAAAGACTATTAAAGGCAGTAGAAACATTAAATAACAATTGGAATAAATTTTCTCACTTACATGGAAAAGTAAGCGACCTTAAGATTGCTACACTTATTAGTTTAGAACTGCAGGACTCAATTGGGGGTATTCAAGCATTAAAAGATAGGCTGAATATAAAAGAAACTGATAATCAGTTATTAAAAAAAGAGATTAAGTTAACAAAAAAAGAGTCTGCAGAAAGTATTAATACAATAAAAAAAATCAAATCAGAACTAAATAATAAGACTGATGAAGTATCAAAATTAGAATATGCTTTAGAAGAATTTCATAGTGAACTTACGCAAATTAAAAATAATATTTTAAAAAAAAATCATGAATGAATTACTTTCTCAAAAAATAAATTTGAGAAAAATTTTAACTCATAAAAGAGATTTAATAAAAAAAAATTCTACTATTGAATTTAATGTTAAGGTTTTTGAGAAAATAAACAAATATATTAATTTTAAAGAGATTTTACATATTGCAAGTTTCATTTCAATTCGCTCAGAAATATCAACACATCAATTAAATAAAAAAATTATGGATTTAGGTAAAACATTATCATTTCCTGTAATTAAAAGAGATTCAACAGAGCTTATTTTTATAAAAAGTAATCCAAATACTAATTTTAAATTAGGTAAATATAATATTCCTGAACCAACAAATAAAAATGAGGAAACGCTCCCTCAATTATTTTTTGTTCCTTGCTTAGGTTTCGATTTGAATGGATATAGACTGGGATATGGAGGAGGTTTTTATGATAAAACTTTTGCAAAATTAAAAAAATTAAATTTAAAATTTTATACTGTAGGCTTTGCTTTTGATGAGCAAAAGCAAAATAAAATACCTATAGATGGTTTTGATTATAAATTAGATTTCGTTTTAACTGAAAAACAATTATACAAGTTTATATGAAATTAGTATTTATTGGGGATATTGTCGGAAAAGAAGCTAGAGAAACATTTATTAAAAAAATTTCAGATATAAAGAATCAATATAAACCTGATGCACTGGTAGTTAATGCTGAAAATGCAGCTGCAGGTTATGGGATCACAAAAAAAATTGCAGTTCAACTTATTGAAGCGGGTGTCGATGTAATAACGCTGGGAAATCACGCATGGGATCAAAGGGAAATGTTATCATACATTGAAGAATGTCCTAAAATTGTTAGGGCATTAAATTATCCAAGTGGAGTACCTGGAAAAGGCTATTATGAACTAAAACTTAATAATGATAAAAAGATTATAATTGTGCAGGTTATGTTAAGGTTATTCATGGGTCTTTCTTTAGATGACCCGTTTAGCGTGACTAAGAATTTTTTACAAAAAGAAAAACTGGGATCAACTTGTAGTGCCATATTCATTGATATGCATGGTGAGACAACATCAGAAAAAAATGCTTTTGGTCATTATTTTGATGGGAAAGTTTCAGCTATTCTTGGAACTCATACACATATTCCTACAGCAGATGCAAAGATACTTGATGGTGGTACTGCTTATCAAACAGACGTTGGAATGACGGGTGATTATAACTCGGTTATTGGTATGGATAAAGAAAACCCTATTCATGGTTTTGTTAAAGGCTATAGATCAGAAAGCAGGTTTTTTCCTGCTGATAACAAAATAACTATTTGTGGAACATACATTGAAATTGATGATAGCACTGGATTATCATTGAAAATTGTACCTTTTCAGATGTAAAAAATTACACATATTAGACACAATATTGATTTATTTAAATTACTTTACTGACAACGAACAAAATATTTATAGAGAGTTATGGCAGGCCATTCTAAATTTAAAAATATTATGCATCGAAAAGGTGCTCAAGATAAAAAACGAGCAAAGATCTTTTCTAGATTAGGTAGAGAAATTTCTGTTGCAGTAAAAGAAGGGGGGCCTGATCCTGAAAAAAATATAAGATTAAGATCAGCAGTAGGATCCGCAAAGTCTTTAAATATGCCTAAAGATAATATCGAAAGAGCTATTAAAAAAGGTGAAGGGAATGATTCTGACAGTAATTATGAAGAAGTAAGATATGAAGGTTATGGTCCAGATGGTGTTGCAATTATTGTCGAAGCTCTTACTAATAATAAAAACAGAACAGCAGCAGAGGTAAGATCCACTTTTAGTAAATATGGAGGAAATCTTGGTGAGACGGGAAGTGTTAGTTTTGGTTTTAAAAGATTAGGAAGTATCACATTAAATAAAAATAATATTAATGAAGAAGAACTATTTGATTTTATTATAGAAAATGGATCTGAAGATTATGAGCTTAATGAGGATGTATACAATATTTATTGTGATCAAACAATTCTTCATCAACTTAATCAAAAAATAATTGAAAGATTTGGTCCAACAAATTTTACAGGATTAATTTGGAAAAGTGAAAATGAAATTTCTGTGTCAAAAGAAAAAGCTGAAACATTATTTAAGTTATTGAATATATTAGAAGAAAATGAAGATGTACAAGTAGTATCATCAAATTTTGATGTTAGTGATGATATATTAAACACGTTAACAGCATAGCGAAAGGAAGAGTATGCCTGATAAAGCTTGGAAAAAAAGAGAAAGAGATGTTGCAAATTATTTTAATGGCCAAAGAACTCCTTTAAGTGGAGGTAATGGAAAAGTTACGCGTGCAGATGTCATTCATGATGAACTTTTTATAGAGTGCAAATTAAGAGCAAAACATACAGCTGTTTCTTTATGGGATGATACAGCAAAACTTGCTAAGGATGAGGGCAAAACTCCTGTTATAGCATTGTGTGAAAAAAATAGACCAGGGTTTTGGATAATGGTTCATAGTGATGATTTAACAAAAATAAAGGATAAAGAATAATGGAAGAAGTTAGCACAGTTAATAATATTGCATCTGAAAACATAGATTTCTCAATGTTTGCACTTTTTATGAGTGCGGATCTCGTTGTAAAATCAGTTATAATAATATTAATTTTAGCATCTTTATATTCATGGAGTATAATTGTTTCTAAGCTTGTCAGATTAAGACAACTTAAGCAGATGGAAAAAGAATTTGAGGAAATTTTTTGGTCAGGTAATTCTTTTGAAGATTTATTCGAAACTTTAAACTTTAATAAACTTGATCCTAAGTCAAAAATTTTTTGTGCTGCAATTTCAGAATGGAAAAAAAGTAAATCTAGTCACGAAGGTGAAATAAGCTCAAACATTTCATCACTAAAGGATAGAATGCAAAGGTCCATGATTGTAACTTTTAATAAAGAAAGTGAAATAGTAGAGAAAAATCTGACATTTTTAGCAACTTCTGGTTCCACTGCCCCATTTATAGGATTATTCGGAACAGTTTGGGGTATTATGAATAGTTTTAAATCAATTGCTGTTGCTCAAAATACTAATTTATCTGTAGTAGCACCTGGAATAGCAGAAGCATTATTTGCAACTGCACTTGGCCTTTTCGTGGCTATTCCTGCAGTTGTTGCATACAATAAAATTTCGAGTGATTTGTCAAAGTATTTTGTTTCTTTAGAGACATTTATGGATGAGTTTACAACAATTTTTTTTAGACAATTAGAGAAAAAATAAATTGATAAACTTAAATAATAATTCATTAAGAAGACGCAAAAAATATTCTCAAATGAGTGAAATTAATGTCACCCCTTTTGTTGATGTAATGTTAGTTTTGCTAATTGTTTTTATGGTTACTGCACCGTTACTAACTGTTGGCATCCCTGTAGATCTTCCAAAAGTAAAAGCATCTGCATTAACTGACCAAAAGGATCCATTAGAAATTACTGTTAAATTAGGTGGTGAGATTTATTTAGGAGAATCTAAAGTAGCAGTTGAAAATTTAATACCAAGATTAAATGCTATAACTGAATTAAATAAGGAGGCCAGGATATATGTAAGGGGTGATAGGGTAGTTGCCTATGGTAGAATAATGGAAATTATGTCCTTAATAAACTCTGCAGGATATATTAAAGTAGCTCTTGTTACCCAAAATCCAAAAGAAAATTAAATTTAATGCAGTCCTTATATTACAAGGCTTTTAATTATATAGAAAACTCTAAACCCAACCATTTAGGAATTTATTTTTCTCTTTTTCTACATATGATTATCTTATTATTTGCTATTGGACTCCCAGACTTTTTTAAACCAAAAAAAATACCAATGCCTCAAGTAATACCGATTGAAATTTTAAATATTTCTGATGTTACATCATTAACAACTAAAAAAGAAAATATTGAAATTAATAAAAAATCAAAAAAAATAGAACAAAAAAAATTTACCTCTTCTGAAAATACTGAAATTCAAAAAATAGATTTAAATGAAAAACCTAAGAAAAAACTAAATACAAACGAAAAAATGATAAATGATACTGAAATTATAAAGAAAACTGAGTCAAAAAACATTACCTTAAAAAAAAAGGAAATAAACAATTTAATTGAAGAAAAAAAGATAAATGTAGAGAGCGTAGAAACGTTAAAAATAAATAAAATAAAACCAAAATTAAAACCAAAAGCTCCAGAGGAGATAAAAGCAGTAAGTGATATTAAGATTGAAAATAAAACAAAAGTAGAGATTAATAAAGATATTAAGAAAATTATTGATAAACCAAAACCTATTTCAAAACCAGAGCCAGATTTTAATCTTGCAACAATGCTGAAAGACTTAAGGAATGAAGATATATCTAATACTTCTAATAACAACAATAATGAAGAAGATAAAATAGAGCAAGATAATGAGAATGAGAATCAAGAAAATATGGAAGTATCAATTTCTGAGATGGATCTTGTTTTACAGCAATTAAGAAGTTGCTTTAATCCAAGGGCAGGCACTCAAATAGTAGGCGATGAAATGGTTAAAATTAGTGCAAAAATAGATAGAGAAGCGAATGTAAGAAAAGACACTGTACAAATTATTGCCACAAATATAAGTAAGACTAATCCTTATTATGAAGCAATTACAGAAAGCGCAGTGGCCACTTTATATAACCCACTTTGTTCAAAACTTAAATTACCTCTTGATAAATATGAATCATGGAAAGATTTAAAGATAACAATTGATTATAGTTGGATTAAAAATTAATTATTTATAAAATGAAATATTTACTAATATTACTCTTAACTTTTATTACCATTAAGACTTATGCTCTTGAACTAACTCTTAGTCAGGGAACTGTAAAACCAACTCCAATAGCTGTTACTGATTTGTTTTCTAATAATTCTTCTCTAGAAAAAATTGGAAAAAATATCTCTTCTGTAATTTCTGATAATTTGGAGAGATCAGGTTTATTTATTCCCATTGATAAAAAAGCATTTATTCAGTCTTCTGAGTCTTTATCAAACCAACCTAGGTTTGAAGATTGGAAAGTAATTAAGGCTCAACACTTGGTTGCTGGTAAAATTGAAACAGATAATGAGAATATTTCTGTGGAGTTTAGATTGTTTGATGTTTTTGCTCAAAAACAAATTGTTGGTAAAAAATATAAAACAAGTAAAAAAAACTGGAGAAGGGTTGCTCATATTATTTCAGATGCAATTTTCCAACGAATAACAGGTGAGGGTGGTTTTTTTGATACTAGAATAGTTTATGTAGCTGAAACTGGACCAAAAGATAATAGACAAAAAAGATTAGCAATTATGGATCAAGATCAGGCTAATCATCGTTTTTTAACTGATGGTTCTTATTTGGTACTAACTCCAAGATTTTCACCTAATTCTCAAAAAATAACTTTTATGTCTTATGTTAAAGCTAACAGCCCCAGAGTTTTTATTTTTGATATAGAGACTGGACAACAAGAAATTGTTGGTGAATTTCCTGGAATGACTTTTGCTCCACGCTTCTCACCAGATGGAAATAAAATTGTAATGTCCTATTCAGATCCTGATGTTGGCAATTCTGAGATTTATATTTTGGACTTACCAACAAGAGCAACTAAAAGAATAACCAACAACTCATCAATTGATGTCTCTGGAAGTTTTTCACCAGATGGGAAAAAAATTGTATTTAATTCTGACAGAACAGGCAGAAGACATTTATATCTTATAGATATTAATGGAAAAAATCTTAAAAGAATTAGTCGAGAGAGAGGAAGTTATTATACCCCTGTTTGGTCTCCCAGAGGAGATATGATAGCTTTTACAAAGCAAGAAGGTGGTCAATTCTATATTGGGGTTATGGAAATAGATGGCTCAAATGAGAGAATGATAGCAAAATCATTTCATGTTGAAGGACCAACCTGGTCTCCAAATGGTAGATATTTGATGTATTTTAAGGAAGAACGCTCATCAGCAGACGGAAGTGGAGGGGAGTCGAGCCTATATTCTATAGATCTTACAGGCTATAATGAAAGAAAAATTATAACTCCTTTGGGAGGTTCTGACCCAGCTTGGTCTCCATTAATGCATTAATATTAAGATAAAATATATATTTTTAAAAAAAAAATATATGAATTAATTAAAAAAATGGTAATTAAAGCATAGATTTTTATTGATATTACACATCGGGAGAGTTTTTATATGATTATAAAATTACTAGCAAGCGCACTTTTAGTATTTTTTTTAGCAGCTTGTTCAACAACTCCAAAAGATACTGCAGACTCATCAGGATCAGGTTCTACATCTACATCTTCTGATGTGTCTTCAAGTGGTGAAACTGAAAGTTCAGCATCAGCTTCAATAGAACCAGGTTCACAAGAAGATTTAATTGTAAATGTTGGTGATAGAGTATTCTTCAACTACGATAGTGCTGAATTAGATACAGATGCTCAAGAATTACTTCAGGATCAAGTCGCATGGCTCAAACAATATTCTAATGTTTCAGTTATTATCGAAGGACATTGTGATGAAAGAGGAACAAGAGAGTATAACCTTGCTTTAGGAGAAAAAAGAGCTCAGTCAGTCAAAAATTATCTAATAAATTTAGGAATTTCTTCTGATAGAGTTTCAACAATATCCTATGGAAAAGAAAGACCTGCTGTAGTAGGCTCTAATGACGGTGCTTGGGCCCAAAATAGAAGATCAGTAACAATAGTAAACTAAATTATTTATCAATAATGGCGCTATATTTTTATAGCGCCTTATTTTTGTCTAAATAAAAAATAATATAATTTTTGTAATGAAATATCTTTTACCTATAATATTTTTTATCTTTACTAATTTATGTTTTTATTCATTAAATGCTGAAGAGTCACTCACTATCAAACAACAACTTGATCGTATAATGCAAGAAGTAAGTGATTTAAACAAGGCTGTTTTTAATAAATCATTTGATAGAAATGATTTGAATTTAAAAAACACTCAAGATGACACAGAAAGATTTACTTCTATTGATATTAGAATGTATGATTTTGAAAAAGACATAAAAAATTTAACTCTTCAATTTGAAGAAATTATGTTTAAGTTGGATGACATTTCTAGTTATATAAAAAAACTTGAAAATGAGATGAATTTAAATTTAGAAGAAATCAAGAATAGATCAGAAATTCAAAATATTGAGTCTAGTAAAAAAGAAAAATCAACAATATCAGAAGTGGAAGAAGAAAACACACTAGGAAAACTAGTCATATCTGATGACAAAATAGAAATTTCGAATAATGAAGACCAAACTGCAGATGGGGTAACAAAAAACCAAGATAATGAATTAAACAATTTGTCACCTGAAGAGAAATTACAATCTGCATTGGATCAAATGATGAAAAAGAACTATAAAAAATCTAAGATTTCTCTTGAAGAATTTATTGACAATTTTCCAGACAATCAACTTTCTGGATCAGCACATTTTTGGTTAGGTAAAATTTATCTATTTGAGTCAAATTATAGAAAAGCAGCTATTGTATTTGGAGAAGGTGTTCAGAATTTTCCTAAAAGTATAAAGGCAGCTGAAATGTATTATGAGTTATCAAAATCTCTAAAAGAAATGAATAAATTTTCTGAAGCCTGCAAGACTTTATCAATTTTAAATCAAAACTATAAAGGAAACAAATTTACAAAAGATCCTGAAAAAATTAAAGATACATTGGAATGTGAAGCTGAAAATTAATGTCATTAAATGAGATTAAATTTTTTTCCTATTTAAATAATTTAAAATGTTTTGAACAATACCCACATGTTGCTGTGGGTGTATCAGGTGG
>JBJKYR010000054.1:0-27928 GCA_045560945.1 Alphaproteobacteria bacterium
TTTGGTATTAATGATAAGTCAGCAATATCTGCATCTGTGAGAGTATTATTATTATACTTATTTCTAAAAGTTTTAAACATTAATGCTGAAAAACTAAAATGCATACCTTCGTCTCTTGCTATCCAATCATTTGATAGGGCTAAACCAGGCAAAAGTCCCCTTTTTCTAAAATAATAAATTGCACAAAATGAACCTGCGAAAAATAAACCTTCAACAAGACCAAAACCAATAAGTCTAGTTAATAAATTTTGGCTTCCGTTAAGCCACTTAGATACCCATTGAGCCTTATGATTTATACATGGTACATTTTGGATTGCATCAAAAAGAAGATCTTTTTCATTTTGATCTTTAACATAGGCTTCAATTTGTAAACCATACATTTCAGCATGAATAGATTCGTTAAGCATTTGCATAGAAATAAAACATCTAGCTTCAGGGATTAAGATTTCTTTATAAAATCTACTTGCTAGATTTTCATTAATCATTGCTTCTGAATTAGCAAAATAAGCCAATACATGTTTAATAAAGTTTTTTTCTCCATCATTTAAAGTTTCAAGGTCTCTTAAGTCGTCGTGTAGTGAAACTTCTTCAGGCGTCCAAAATGCTTGTATATGAAGTTTATATTTATCCCAAATATCTTGGTGTTTTATTGGAAAGATTGATTTAACGCCTTTTGATATCATTATTTATACTCCTTTATGCACTGCATGTTAGGCAGTCTTCTGGCTCGTTATTATTTATTTGTGATTTAACGAACTCCTCTTTTGCTGCTTTTTCTGAAGATACGGTTACTTTTACTGCATCAACAGCTGATCTACTCCTTAAATAATACATTCCTGTCTTTAGACCTTTTTTCCATGCATACATATGCATCGAATTAACTTTTCCAAATGTTGGTGTTGATAACCATAAATTCATTGATTGTGTTTGATCAATAAACGGAGCTCTATCAGCAGCCATATCAATAACTGATTTTTGTGATGTTTCCCAAACAGTTTTATAGGTTTGCTTAAGATCCTCTGGAAAGTTAGAAATGTTTTGGACTGATCCATTTTCTAATATAATTTTATCTCTCATTTCTTTATTCCATAGATTTCTTTTGGATAATGCTTTTACAAGATGTCTGTTAACTAATAAAAACTCTCCAGATAAAGTTTGTCTTTTATATATGTTAGAAGTTTGAATTTGGAATGTTTCAGTATTACCTAAAATTATTCCAGTAGATGCAGTTGGCATACATGCTGTCGTAAGTGAATTTCTAACTCCATCTTTTTTAATTTTTTCTCTTAATGTTTCCCAATCCCACATTTCAGAGGGATTTGTGTTCCACATATCAAATTGGAATTTGCCTTCAGATAATGGAGACCCTTTAAATGTAGAATACGCACCTTTTTCTTTTGCAAGCTCATGGGAAGCTTCAAGTGCACCAAAATAAATTGTTTCAAATATTAGTTTATTTATTTTTTTTGCTTCTTCACTGTCATAGGCAATTTCAAGTTCAAAAAATACATCTGCTAGACCTTGTATACCAAGACCGATTGGTCTATGCTTATTATTTGATGTTTCAGTTTTTTCAGTTGGATAAAAGTTTATATCTATAACTTCATCCAAGTTTTTTGTAGCTAACTTTGAAGTTTTATAAAGGGCTTTAAAGTCGTACTCCTTATTTTTTTTGTTTTTTGATCTTTTAACAAATTTAGGTAATGCAATAGATGCTAAATTACATACTGATGTTTCTGATTTATCAGAGTATTCAACTATTTCTGCACACAAATTTGAAGATTTAATTACACCTATATTTTTTTGATTTGATTTATTATTAATGGAGTCTTTATAAAGCATATATGGTTGACCAGTTTCAATTTGCGCTTCAATAATTTTTGACATTAATTCTCTAGCCTTAATTTTTTCTAAATTTGGTATTTCTTTTTCATATTTTTCATACAAACTTACGAATTCATCACCATAGTTTTCAGACAGACCTGGACATTCATGTTCACTCATTAGTGTCCAATCTCCATCTTCCTCAACTCTTTTCATAAACAAATCAGGAATCCAAAGCGCGTAAAATAAATCTCTTGCTCTAAATTCTTCAGCCCCAGTGTTTTTTCTTAGCTCTAAAAACTGTTCTATATCAGCATGCCAAGGCTCGAGATAAACAGCAAAAGAACCTTTTCTTTTACCTCCACCTTGGTCAACTGATTTTGCTGTTTCATTAAATATTTTTAAGAACGGGATTAGGCCATTTGATTTACCATTAGTAGATTTTATTCTACTACCACTTCCTCTTATATTATGTGCATGCATTCCAATCCCACCTGCAGTTTTAGAGATGAGAGCACAGTCTTTAATTGTGTTGAATATTCCTTCTATCGAGTCATCTTCCATACTAATTAAAAAACAAGAAGATAATTGTTGCATTTTAAGGCCACTGTTGAATAAAGTAGGGGTTGCATGCGTATAATATCCATTAGAAAGACTATCATAAGTCTCTTTAACCTTATCAAAATTGAATTTATCACCTGAGACAGTCAATGCTACTCTCATCCATAAATCCTGCGGACGTTCGATAGTTTTGTTTTCAAATTTTAAAAGATAGGCTCTCGTTAAAGTTGTAAAAGCAAAATAATCAAAATTATAATCTCTATCATAATCAATTATTGATTCGATATCTTCTGCACTTGCCATAACTTTATTATAATAATCCTCTCTAAGCAGACCATCATCGAAAAGATTCTTTGTAGCAATAATAAATCCAGGTGTATCCGTGTGTAGTGAGTTTGCTTTAATTCTAGCTGCTAGATATGAGTAATCAGGGTGTTCAACAGTAAGAGAGGCAGCTGTTTCAGCTAAATATATGTCAATTTCTGCAGAAGTAATTTCATTGTAAAGGCCAGGAACTGCTTTTTGCACTACTACAATTGGGTCTATACTTAGTCCTGTTGATAAAACTGAAACTCTATTTGTAATTTTATCAAGTGATATCGGCTCTTTTTCACCATTTCTTTTTGTGACTGCCATAGAAGATGCTTTTGCACCAACCTGTTCTTTAAGTTTTCTTGTATGATACCTAGAAGCAGCCCTTTGTTCTCTATATAAAACATAAGCCCTTGCAACTTTATGATGTTCATCCCTCATCAATGCCAACTCAACTTGATCTTGAATATCTTCTATATGAATCATATCACCTTCAGCTATCCTTCTTGTAAGAGCTGAAACAACTTTATGGGTTAATTCTTCTACAGTTTTATGAATACTATCCTCTTGTTCCTTTTCTTTATTTTTATTGTTTCTAATTTTAGTTTGAGCTAAAAAAGCTTTTTTTATAGCTTCTGATATTTTATCTGATTTAAAAGAACTAATTGAGCCGTCCCTTCTAACAACATTGAGACTTAATAAATTAATACTTTTTTCTGTTGCTATAATTTGTGATACCTGTGAGTTGTCTGCCATTTATAAATTATCCATTTTTAAAAATTTTACTGTCGAAAAACACAATATGTAGTGTCGCCGTGAAGAGACAATACAATATTTGGTCAATATCGCAATAAGAACAAAACATGAACATTAATATATTTATTGCTTATGTCAAACTCTATATTTAAGTGAAAATAAATTTATTCAAACAAGTAATTGAAATTAATGCATTTAGTTATTAACCTTAATCACACTTTATCAAAATTTAGATATAATTTTTTTTAAAATAATAACTTAAATTTGCCATAAAATGTAACTAAACTAACCTATGACCACAATAGCTCTTGTTGATGATGAAAACTCGATTCGGACATCTGTTTCTATAGCTCTAGAATCTGAGGGTTTTAAAGTTGACGTATTTAATAATGGAGTAGAAGCTTTACAGGCACTTGAGACTAAACATTACGATTTAGGGTTGTTTGATATAAAAATGCCAAAGATGGATGGTAATGAACTTTTATCGAAAGTAAGATCTAGTAAGTCAGAAACATTAAAAAAAATGCCCGTTATTTTTTTAACTTCAAAAGATCAAGAGCAAGATGAAATTATCGGCTTAAGAATGGGAGCTGCAGATTATATAACAAAACCATTTTCACAAAAACTTCTTAATGAAAGAATTAGAACAGTTTTAAGAGTATATGAAAATAGGAAAACAGAAACTCTTACTGAAGATAAGTCAAATCATATTTTTAAAAAAGGGGATTTAGAATTAGATGATTTAAAACAATTATGTTTTTGGAAAAATGAAGTAATTGAACTTACAGTAGCTGAATTTAATTTAATAAAATCACTAGCAAAATACCCAGGTGTTGTAAAAGATAGAAACCAATTAATGGATGCTATGTATGGGGACAGCATCTATGTTGATGATAGAACTATTGATAGCCACATTAAAAGATTAAGAAAAAAATTTAAATTGTTTGACACAGATTTTGATCAAATTCGTACAAGATATGGGTCAGGTTATTCCTGGCGTGAATAGATATAATAAATTAGCTTTATATAATTTACCCCTATCCCTACAAATTTTAGCTATAAATTTTCTGATAGCTTTTATAGGTTTTGTTTTTTTAATTTTTTTTAATTTTTTTCTAATTAAAAATGATGATGGAATTGTAAAAAAAAGAGTAAATGCTAATCAAAACCTAAAAGGCATTCAATCATTTCTTGAAAAAAACTCTATAATTAGAGTCCCTCTTTTTAATGATAATTGTACAGTTGAAAATCTTGATAATTGTAACAATGAGAATAATTTTGAATTATCTGATCCAGTTCTAGAGCCCAAGATCACACAAGAATATATACTTAATAATTATTTAAATTCTGATTTTATAATAAAAGTTTATAATGAGGATTGGATCAGATTAGTTGATACTCTAGATTTATATGATTTATCAACTGTGCAAGAAGCTGACTTAGAAGAAGGAGATTTAGAAAAAAATAATCTTAATTTTATTGATAATTTTAGTCAAAAATATCTAAACTTGTTCTTAAGCTATTATGATTATTTGCTTAAAAGTGAAATTTCAGATCAAATTTCCAAAGAAAAATCAGAAATATTTTATGTTTCTGAGAGCATTAAAGAGCGAGCTTTAAAGGAATATATAATTCAAGATAGGTATGGAAACATATACCAATATTTTACAGCACCTATTCTCAGTAATAATAAAGTATATGGTGTTATAATTTTAAATTATCCAATTTCTACTCAGGCAACAAATTTAGGATATGTTTCACTAAACATACTAAGCTTTTTTATTTTATTTGTAATTATTATGATTTTTATGTCACTTATTTTCTCACAAAGTTTGATAAGCCCTATTAAAAAATTATCAAAATTAGCAATTTTGGAGAGAGAAAGAGTAAGCGAAGATAAAATAATTTATCCAAATAGAAAAGATGAGATTGGTATATTATCTAATGAGATTCAGAATATGTCTGCTGGACTTAAATCACAAATTGAAGAATTAGAAAAATTTAGTGCCGATGTATCACATGAATTAAAAAATCCACTAACCAGTCTTCAATCTGCCATTGAACTCATTGATAAAGTTTCAATAACAAAAGAAGATAAAGAGATATTAATGAAAAATGTTCTTAACGATTTGAAAAGAATTAACCAATTAATAACAGATATATCTAAGTTTACTCGTCTAAAAGCTGAAATTGAATTAGAAAAAAATCAATTTATTGATTTAAATAAATTTTGTGATGAAATTCCAAGTATGTTTGTAAATAATTCAAAAAAAATAGAAATATTAATAAAAAAAAATGATGAAAATTTAGGAGTACTTGGAAATAAAAATAAATTAATTCAAGTTTTTATAAACTTAATTGAAAATAGTATTTCGCTATCACCTAAAAAATCTAAAATATTAATTGAATTAGATAAGATTGATGAAAAAATAATTGTTTTCAGATTTTATGACCAAGGCAAAGGTATCGATTTAAAAGATTCAGAAAAAATATTTGATAGATTTTATAGCGATAGGCAGGAAAATATAAAAAATCATTCTGGTCTTGGGCTGTCTATAGCTAGAGAAATTATAAGCCACATGAATGGTAAAATTTCTTTGGATAAATCTAATAAAATTGAGTATTCAGGTGCTTGTTTTTTGATAACTTTACCTGTAAGACATTCTGCAGAACTTAATTAATTTTAAATTACATAATAGAAATAGGGACTAAAAATGAGTCAAGATTATAAAGTAAAAGATATAGAGCTTGCAGATTGGGGATTAAAAGAAATCGCTATTGCGGAAACAGAAATGCCAGGATTAATGGCTTTAAGAGAAGAATATGGGAAAAGTAAACCGCTTGATGGAGCTAGAATTGTAGGTTGTTTGCATATGACAATTCAAACTGCTGTATTAATTGAGACACTAGTTCATCTTGGTGCTTCAGTGAGATGGAGTTCTTGTAATATATTCTCAACTCAAGATCAGGCAGCTGCTGCCATTGCATCAAAAAATATACCTGTATTTGCTTGGAAAGGAATGTCCGATGAAGAGTTCTGGTGGTGTATAGAGCAAACTTTAACTGGACCAGATGGTTGGAAGCCAAATATGATTTTAGATGATGGTGGAGATGCAACGCAAATAATACATGAAAAATTTCCTGAACTTTTAAAAGATATTAGAGGCTTATCTGAAGAAACTACAACAGGGGTTCATCGATTAAAAGACATGGAAAAAAAGGGATTGTTAAAAGTGCCTGCTATAAATGTAAATGATTCAGTAACAAAATCTAAATTTGATAATTTGTATGGATGTAAAGAAAGCTTAGTTGATGGGATTAGAAGAGGAACTGATGTTATGATGGCTGGTAAAGTGGCTGTAGTAGCTGGATATGGAGACGTTGGAAAAGGATCAGCAGCAAGTTTGAGAGGAGCAGGTGCAAGGGTATGTGTAACAGAAATTGATCCCATTAATGCTTTGCAGGCTGCTATGGAAGGATATGAAGTTGTGACAATGGATGATGCTGCTTCTTATGGCGATATTTTTGTCACTGCTACAGGTAATTTAGATGTAATAACTCTAGATCATATGAGAAAAATGCGTGACAGAGCTATAGTTTGTAATATTGGACATTTTGATAATGAAATTCAAACTGAGGCATTACAAAATTATAAATCAGATGAGATTAAACCTCAGGTAAGAGAAGTTGAATTTCCAGATGGAAAAAAAATATTATTATTATCTGAAGGTCGTTTAGTTAATTTAGGTAATGCTACAGGTCATCCAAGCTTTGTAATGAGCGCTTCTTTTTCTAATCAAGTAATTGCTCAAATCGAACTATGGGAAAATTATAAAAATTATGAAAATAAAGTATATGTTTTGCCAAAAAAATTAGATGAAAAAGTTGCATTATTACATTTGAAAAAAGTTGGAGCAAAATTAACTGAATTAAATGAAAAGCAAGCCGACTATATTGGTGTTAGTAAAGCGGGACCTTTTAAAGACGATACTTACAGGTACTAGGAGGAAAAATGAGATCATATTTATTTACAAGTGAATCAGTATCTGAGGGGCACCCAGATAAAGTTTGTGACAGAATATCGGACATGGTTGTTGATAGTTACTTATCATCAGGTGATCCACAAACTAGAGTTGCCTGTGAAACACTTACTACAACTAACAAAGTAGTTTTAGCCGGTGAGGTAAGAGGTCCATCAATATCAAAAGAGCAAATTATATCTCAAGTAAGAGAATGTATTAAGGATATTGGATATGAACAAGACGGCTTTCATTGGCAAAATTGTGAAATAGATTATCATTTACATCCTCAGTCATCAGATATAGCTATGGGAGTTGACTCTGGAAGTGATAAAGAAGAGGGAGCAGGGGATCAAGGTATTATGTTTGGTTTTGCATGCAGAGATACAGAATCTTTAATGCCAGCTCCAATTCATTATTCTCATCAAATTTTGTATAAAATGGCTAAAGCAAGAAAAGATGGATCAGCTTCAGGTTTGGAACCAGATTCAAAAAGCCAAGTAACAATGCTTTATGAAAATGGGAAACCTAGTAAAGTTACCTCTTTAGTTATTTCATCACAACATAAAGAAGGATTATCACCTTCAGATGTAAAAGAAATTGTTAAACCTTATGTTTATGAATGTATACCACATGAGTTACTTGAAGGGCTCAAAGATGAAGAATTTTATGTTAATCCTACTGGAAATTTTGTAATTGGCGGTCCTGATGGTGACTCTGGCTTAACAGGTAGAAAAATAATTGTTGATACTTATGGTGGTGCCGCACCTCATGGAGGAGGAGCTTTCTCTGGCAAAGATCCATCTAAAGTTGATAGATCAGCAGCTTATGCAGCCAGATATTTGGCAAAGAATATTGTTGCAGCTGATCTAGCTGATCAATGCACAATTCAGTTATCTTACGCAATAGGAGTTTCAAAACCTTTATCAGTTTACGTAAATACTAATGGGACAAATAAAGTTGATGAACAGAAAATTGAAAAATCTGTTCAAGATTTATTTGATCTTAGTCCAAGGGGAATAAGAGAACATCTAAAATTAACTAATGCAATTTATGTTCCAACCTCAGCTTATGGTCATTTTGGAAGAGAACCAAGTGATCAAGGACATTTTACTTGGGAGAAAACTGATTTAGTAGATTCTTTAAAAAGTATAATTTAAATTTGCAGGAAGAAACTCTTAATTTAGATTTAAAAGGCTTAGAAGGTTTTTGTGAAGATGTATCTGTAAATTTAAAAGTAGGAGATATTATTTGTTTATTTGGTGAATTAGGATCAGGTAAGACTACAGTTGCAAGAAATCTAATTAATTCAATTTACAAAAAAAATAAATTAAAAAAACCAATTTCTATAAAAAGCCCATCGTTTCCCATCCTATTAACCTATGAAGTTAATAATTTTGAAATTTATCATTATGATTTATATCGAATTTCAAAAAGTAGCGATTTATCAGAAATAAATATTTTTGAAGAATTAAACAATTCTATAACTTTTATTGAGTGGCCTGAAATTATTTTGGACATGTTAAAAGATTATAATTTTTATTCTTTAAATTTAGTTATTGCTGATGAAGATACAAGAATTATAAAACATAATCTAATATTTTAATTAAAATGAAATTTAATTTTGATGATGTATATGAAATTGAAAGCGGTGCATCACATAAAAAAATTTACCGATTTAAAAATCATAATGAAGGAACAATACTTGTAGATTTTTCATATAATTATAATGATTACTTATCTTTTTTAGAAATTAACAAATTTTTATCAATGATTAATATATCTGTTCCTAAGATATTTGTAACTGATGATACTAAAAGTATAATAATTATGGAAGATTTTGGTAATAATAGGTACGACAAATTAATCAATACAATTGATCCAAAAGAAATTTTGATCGATGGTATAAATTCTTTAATTGAAATTCACAACTCACAAAAACCAATAGAAAATAAATTTTTAAAAAAGTATGACCTTGCTACTTTTACAGTTGAGATAGCGGAATTTGCAGATTTTTATTTATCTAAAAAAAATATTCGCAAAGATGTTGTTGATGAATTTTTCTATATTTGGAAATCAGAGTTTGAGAATTTAAATTTTAATTGGGATTCTTTTGTTCACAAAGACTTTGAACTATCTAATTTAATGCATCTTTCACAAAGAAATGGTCATTTAAAATGTGGAATTCTTGACTTTCAAAATGCATTTATAGGTTTTTCTGGATGGGATGTCTTTTCCCTTCTTGAAAATCCAAGAATATATTTTGATGACAAATATAATGATGAATTAGTTGAATATTACTTTAAAAAAACTAATCAAAATTTGTCTTTTAACGAATTTTTAGTACAATATTATTTTCTTAATGCCGCAAGACAAACAAGAATTATTGGAAGATGGATAAATTTGGATAAAAAAAATAAAAATAATAATTACTCAACATATCTTGATGTAACGATTAAACGACTAAAAAAAAGTTTGCATAATCTTCAAAATAAAAAACTATCTAAATTATATGACAAAATAATATCTAGATGATCAATTTCAATTTAATGATATTAGCCGCTGGTTATGGAAAGCGAATGAAACATTTGACTGAATCAAAACCAAAACCTTTATTACAAATAAATAACAAGGAATTACTTCGTCATAACATTGATTTCTTTATAGAATTGGGATGTAAAGCAATAGTAATAAACACTCATTATCTTCATGATCAGATTAAGTGTTTTGTTGAAGAATATTATTCAAATAGCAATATTCAATTAACTCATGAACCTACCTTATTAAATACTGGTGGAGGAATTAAAAATGCTTTAAATTTGCTAGGAGATAAAAATTTTTTAGTTACTAATGCAGATATTTTGTGGAATAAAGAAAACAAAAAAGACGTATTAAACTTTCTTAATAAATATGAAGAAATACAAACATGCAAGATACTACTTTCTAAAGATATTAATTTTAAAGGTTTAAAAAAATCTGTAGGTGATTTTAACTTAAAAAATGGGCTAGTTCAAAGATGGAAAAAAAATGACCCACATTTATATTACACAGGTTTACAAATCATAAACCCAAGCGTTTTTAAATTAATAGAAGATAAATGTTTTTCAATAAATGTATTATGGGATTTACTTATAGCTAATAGAAATCTTGTCGCCAATGTATCAAATTCCACTATTGTGCATATAGGAGATATAAACGCATTAAATAAATTTAAGGATGATTGAGTCTTGAATATATCCCCAAAGTGCTTACTTTAACATTATGAGCACATATACAATAACTGACAGTAACTTTGATGAAGAAATAAAAAATACGCAAATACCTATATTAGTTGATTTTTGGGCAGAATGGTGTGGTCCGTGTAAACAAATTGGTCCTATTCTTGAAGACATAGGTAAAGTAAAAAAAGATAAGCTTAAAATATTAAAATTAAATATTGATGAAAATCCACAAACTCCTCAAAAATTTGGAGTTAGGGGCATACCAACATTAATGCTTTTTAAAGATGGCAAGCTGGTAGACACTAAAGTAGGAAGTTTACCAAAGAGTATGCTTGAGTCCTGGCTTGATTCAAATCTATAAGTATTTTCTTCTAATTTTTCCTACTAAATAAAGTGAGCCTGTAATTAAAATATATTTATTAGAATTCTTTAGTAATAATTTATTAATATTACTCAGATTTTTTATAATTAATGTATGTAATCTAATTTTTTTTGAAATTTCATGAATTTCTTTTTGTGAATAGGCGTTTTGTTCATCAGGTATTTTGATTGGATATAAAGTATCTATATTGTTTTTTAGTATTGACAAAAAGTCAAAAGCATTTTTATTGTTAAGCATCCCAAAAATGACATTTGGACGTATATTAGTTTCTTTAAGGTATTTATTGAGTTTATCTGCACCTGATAAATTATGTGAACCATCAAAAATAACGTATTTATTTTTAAATTTTACCTTCTCAATTCTGCCAGGCCATTTTGTATAATAAATGCTTTTTCCTAGTGAACTTAATTTAATGGTGTAATTATTTCCTTTAAGAACCATAGCCGTAGTTAAAGCTGTTGATGCATTTTCAATTTGATGAAATCCATTCAGTGATGGCCTGCTTATAATTTTTTCATTTTTTTGAAATTTAAAAATAAATTGTTTTTTATTAATTATTTTAAATCTATAATCACGATTAAAATAATAAACATTTTTAAAATTTTTAAGTTTTTTATATATAAAACTATCAACCTCCTTATTTTGTTTAGCAATAATGATATTTTTAGTATTTTTAATAATCCCTAATTTTTCCATAGTAATTTTTTTTAGAGTGTTTCCAAGAAATTCTTCATGATCTATACCTATGGCAGTAATTATGCTTACAAGTTTCTCTTGGATTATGTTTGTAGCATCTAATCTTCCACCTAAGCCTGTTTCAAGAATTAAAAAATCTGCTTTATATTTTGAAAATAGTACAAAGGCTGCTGCTGTTGTTATTTCAAAAAAAGTAATTGGTTTATTTTTATTTATTTCTTTAACATACTCTAAACTTCTTAATAGAGTCTTTGTATTTACTTGCTTATTATTAATATTTATTCTTTCATTAAACTTTTCTAAATGAGGGGAAGTATAAGTATGTACTGAATAATCATTATTTTGGAGAATGTTTTTAATAAAACTCAATGTTGAACCTTTTCCATTAGTTCCTGCAATATGAATAGTTGGAGGTAGATTTTTGTGAGGACTTCCTAGTTTTTTAAGCAGATTGTGAAGTCTATTTAGTGATAAATCAATATATTTTGGGTGAAGATTAATAAATTCTTTAAGTAATTTATCTGTTTTGGTAACCACTTAAATTAAGTGATATGATTTATTACATTTTCAAGATTATTTTTTAAATCTCTACGGTGACAAACAATGTCAACCATACCATGTTCTTTTAAATATTCTGCTTTTTGAAAATCAATAGGCAGTTCTTCTCGAATAGTATCTTGTATTACTCTTTTGCCAGCAAATCCAATAGTAGATCCTTGTTCAGCAATAGTTATATCTCCTAACATAGCGAATGAGGCTGTTACACCTCCAGTAGTAGGCTCAGTTAATATTACTATATAGGGAATTTTATTTTCATTTAATAGTTCAACCGCTGCTACTGTTCTTGGCATTTGCATTAAGCTAATTATTCCTTCTTGCATTCTCGCACCACCTGAAGATGTAAAAATCACATAAGGACATTTTTTCTCTAATGCTGCTTTCGCACCTTTTACTATTGCACCACCAACTGCTCTTCCCATAGAGCCACCCATAAATGAAAAGTTCATTAGGCCACAAATTATTTCTGATTGACCAATTTTTGTATCAAGAAGTATAAACGCATCTTCTCTTTTTGTTTTTTTTCGATATTCTTTTAGTCTATCTTTATATTTTTTTTTATCTGAAAAATTAAGAGGATCATCACTAATTTTATCTAATTCAATTTCTTTTGTATCTTCTTTAGAAAAAATTAACTTAATTCTATCTTCTGCTGACATACGAAAATGGTAATCACAAGTATTACACACTCTTAAATTTTCCTTAAGATCTTTATGATGTAACATATTTCCACAGGAAGGACAGTTTTGCCATAGATTTTCAGGAACATCTTTCCTTTTTACAAGAGCTGAAAGTTTTGGTTTTACAAAGTTTGTCAACCAATTCATTCTTTTAAACCTTTTTTTAAATCTTTTGTAAATTTATCAATTTCAGTAATCATTTTATTTTTGTTATTAAGGTTGTTTTTAATAATATTAATTATACTTGAACCTACAACTACTCCATCTGAAAAAATACTTATTTCCTCGACGTCTCTTCTATTTTTTATTCCAAAACCTGCAACTATTGGCAGCTTAGTTGATGATTTAATTTTTAGAATTGACTTTTTTAAATGTTCTATATTTGCTGAATTCTGTCCTGTAATCCCAGTAATTGTAACATAATATAAAAATCCAGATGCAGTATTTAGTATAGTTTTAAGTCTCTCTTCATCAGTTGTTGGTGTTACCAATCTAATAAGATCTATATTTTTTTCTTTAGCTTCTTTATAGAGTTCTGAATCTTCTTCTGGTTGAAGATCAACAATAATTAGTCCATCAACACCAACATCAGCACACTTTGAAGTAAAATTTTTAATGCCCATATTAAATATTGAATTATAATATCCCATAAGGATTATTGGAATTTCATTATTAAGTTTTCTAACCCTCTTAACGATTTCCAAAATGTCATTAATTTTTGTCCCATTAGCAATAGATCTAACACTTGACTCTTGAATAGTTGGTCCATCCGCCATTGGATCAGAAAATGGCATTCCAACTTCTATTATATCTATGCCATTGCTGATTATAGTATTAAGAATTTCTAAACTTGTGTCTAAATCTGGATCACCACCTGTGGTAAAAGTAACAAGCTTCTTTTCTTTGTTTTTAAATGCTTTTCTAATTCTGTCCGACATTATAGTTTAATATTTAGCTCTTCTGCTATTGTAAAAATATCTTTATCTCCTCTTCCACACATATTCATAACAACGATTTTATCTTTACTATAATTTTTTGCTATTTTTTTTAAAACTGCAAGAGCATGAGATGGTTCTAATGCTGGGATAATTCCTTCTAAGTTGCAACAGTATTTAAATGCTTCAATTGCTTCTTTATCTGTAGCAGACATATACTGTACTCTTTTTTGTTCAAATAAATATGCGTGTTCAGGTCCAATTCCTGGATAATCGAGACCAGCTGAAATAGAATGAGCTTCATCTATTTGACCATCATTTGATTGTAAAAGATAAGTTTTATTTCCATGTAAAATTCCAGGCTTACCACCACTTAAGCTTGCAGCATGTTTGTCCGAGTCAATACCGTGACCAGCAGCCTCTACAGCGATCATTTCAATTTGCTTTTCATCAAGAAATTCATGAAATAAGCCTAATGCATTTGATCCACCTCCAATACATGCCATTAATAAATCAGGAAGTTTTTTTTCAGCTTTTAAAATTTGATCTCTTACTTCTTCGCCTATTATAGATTGAAAATCTCTTACCATAGCTGGGTAAGGGTGTGGTCCTGCAGCAGTACCAATAATATAAAAAGTATCCCTTACATTAGTTACCCAATCGCGTAGTGCTTCATTCATAGCATCTTTTAAAGATTTTGAACCTGTTGAAACACTTCTTATTTCAGCACCTAATAGCTTCATTCTAAAAACATTTGGTGATTGTCTTTTAATATCTTTTTCACCCATATAAACTATGCATGGTAATCCAAATAATGCACACACTGTTGCTGTTGCCACACCATGTTGACCTGCTCCAGTTTCGGCAATTATTCTCTTTTTACCCATTTTTTTTGCTAAAAGTATTTGACCCATACAATTATTAATTTTGTGTGCACCAGTGTGATTTAATTCATCTCTTTTAAAATAAATTTTTGGACCGCCTAAATCTTTGGTAATTCTCTCTGCAAAAAAAAGGGGACTAGGCCTCCCTATATATGTTTCCATGTAATGGTTTAATTTTTCTTTAAACTCACTTTTATTCTTTATTTTTTCATATTCCTTTTCTACCTCTAAAATTAAAGGCATCAGAGTTTCTGAGACATATCTCCCACCAAAGGAACCAAAATACCCTTTTTCGTTGGGGAGGTTCTTGAAAGAATTTTTAATTGTCATAAAATAATCTAAATAAATTGTTTATTTTTTTGTTACTTTTAATACCTAATGACTGTTCTACACCTGATGAAAGATCAATACCATTAGGATTTATTGTTTTTTGTATATTTTTTATATTTGATACATTTATTCCTCCAGAAACAAACCAAGGCAGTTTAATTGTAACCCCTTTTAATAAACTCCAATCAAAGGATTTAGAATTTCCTCCAGGAAGTTCATTGGATTTTGGTTTATAATCAAATAGCAAATAATCAATATTTTCAATATTATTAATTTTATTTAAATCACTTTGATTTTTAATTGAAATTTTTTTAATTATTTTTAGTTTAAATTCTTTTTTTATTTCATTAATATATGATTGATTTTCTTCTCCATGTAATTGGATATATTTTAAATTTAATAATCTAATAATATTTTTTAAATCACTAATTTTATGATTAACAAATACTCCTACTGGTTTTATTGATAAGTTTTTTGATAAATCAACTAGTTGTTTCGCTTTGTTATGATTTATATTTCTTGGACTTTTTTCATAAAAAACCAAACCAAAAAAATCAACTTTATTTGCCTCACAGCAAATCAATGAGTCTTTTTCTCTTAATCCACAAATTTTGAAAATCACTTCTGTATAATACTCTTATTTATTTCTTTAAGTATTTTTAGTGGGTTATTTGACTCTACAATTGGTCTACCAATAACTAAATAATCTGCCCCTAAATTAATTGCTTGTTTTGGAGTTAGAATTCTTTTTTGATCATCCTTTTTGTTTATTTGTTTTTTTTCTAATCTTATACCTGGTACCACTATTAGCATTTTATTGCCAACTTCTTTTCTTACAGTTGATATCTCAAGAGGACTACAAACTATTCCATCAAGATTATTTTTCTTTGCATTAATTGCAAATTTTTTTACTAATTGATTTACGTTTTGATTGTTATAATATTTTTTTGTTTGAGAACTATTTAAGCTGGTAAGAATTGTCACTCCTAGAATTTTAGTTTTGTTTTTTTTTAGTTTCGCTGATACTCTTTGCATCTCATCACCACCACTAATGTGAATTGTAGATAGTAGAGGTTTTAATTTCACTATAGCTTTTAAAGCTTTCTCTACTGTATTTGGTATATCGTGTAATTTAAGGTCTAAGAAAATATTTGGTGAAAGTTTATAAATCTTTTTATAACCTTCTATTCCGTAATTATAGAAAAATTCTTTGCCAATTTTAAATCCATATGCCTCAGATTTAGTTTTTTTTACTATAGAAACTATCTGCGTAAGATTTTTATTATCTAATGCAACAATTACTTTATTTGTCATCCCCTGAACTAATATGATTTAGTTTTTTGTGAAGAGTTTTACCAATTTTAAAATGAATTTTATAAGTTTTATCTTTAAATAAAATCTGGTTATTTTTTGGGTTTCGCACATGTTTTTCTTTGTTAATTTTTTTTTTAATTGTGCCAAATCCTCTTAGTTCAATTGCATTTCCAGTTTTTAAACTTGAAATAATTTTTTTAAAAAATATTTTTAAGATTAACTCAATATCGTAAGTGCTTAGATTATTATGTTTTAGCTGAAGTTTTTCAATAATTTCAGATTTTAACATTTATTTATTTTTTTTCTTAAGAACAGAGCCCAGAATATCCCCAAGAGAAGCTCCAGAGTCACTCGAACCATATTTAGACATAGCTTCTTTTTCATCGATAATTTCAATTTCTTTTATGGATAAGTTAAGGGATCTAGTTTTTTTATCAACTGAGACTATAATTGAGTCAACTTGCTCCCCTACAGCAAATCTATCAGTTTTTTGTTCATTTTTATCTCTTGATAAATTAATTTTTTTAATGAAACCATAAATTTGATTATTGAGCTCAACTTTTAAATATTTTTCATTTAATTCAGTAATTTTACCAGTAACTTTAGATTTGATTGGATACGTTTCTATATAGTTTTGAATTGGATCATTAGATAACTGCTTAATACCTAAGCTAATTCTTTCTTTATCAATATTAATTTCTAATATTTTTACCTTAACTTTGTCACCTTTTTTATAACCTGCTAAAATTTTTTCACATTCTTTTTCATCCCAATTTAAATCAGATACGTGAACCATCCCATCTATTTCTTCGTGAACTTTTACAAAAATTCCAAAGTCAACAATATTTACTACCTCAGTCTCAAAGCTGTCATTGACATTAAATTGATCCGTCAATTTAGACCATGGATTTTCTTTTGTTTGTTTAATACTACATATTAACTTTCTTTTTTCTTCATCTATCTCTGTTATTTTGACACTTATTGTATCATCAATATTGAACAGTTTTGATGGGTGAGGTGGTTTTTTTAACCAGCTAAGTTCATTAATTGTTACAGTACCATCATATTTTTCATTAACTAAAATATTCAAAGATGTATCATTAATTGAATTAATTTTAGCAGCAACAATGTTATCTATTGATATATTTTCCTCTAAATTATCCCATGGATTCTCTTCTAGTTGTTTAATTCCTAGGCTAAGCCTTGATAACTCTTCATCAAATTTTAAGACTTTAACTTTAATATCTTCACCTAATGTGAGAACATCAGAAGGGTTGTTGATTTTAGTCCAAGATATATCTGTAATATGGACTAACCCATCCATACCACCTAAATCAATGAAAGCTCCATAATCTGTTAAATTTTTTACTTTACCTTCAATAATTGAACCTTCACTAATTGAACTTAGGAGTTCCTTTTTTTGTTCTTTAAGCTCTACTTCTGATATTGCTTTTCTAGATACAACAATATTTCCTCTAAACTTATCCATTTTCAATATCATAAGATCAAGAGGTTTATTCAGAAGCTCTTTAGTATCTTTTATTATTTGTCTTGTATCTATTTGACTCCCAGGCAAAAAAGCAACTACACCGTTCAAATCGACACTCATGCCACCTTTGACTCTATTAAAGGGCGTGCCAGTAACAACTTTATTGTTATCAAATGAATCTTGCAGAGTATTCCAAGCTTTTTGTTTTACCGCTTTCTCTCTTGATAAAACAGTTTCTCCATTTGAATTATCAATGTTTTCTACATAAACTTCAAATGTATCTCCGACATTTATTTCTGGTTTTTGACCAGGTCTCGTAAATTCAGATAATGGAATTCTACCTTCACTTTTTAAACCAACATCTATTGTGACTATATCATTTTCAAACGAAATAACATTTCCATTAACAATTGTTTTTTCACGAACAGATTTATTTTCTAAAGATTTACTAATTAGCGCTTCATAGTCAGAGTTAGTTATTTTTTTTTGTTCAGTTTTTTCCATTATTTTATTTGTCCAATTAATTGGTTTATTTTGATTAATGTTTTTCTAAATGAGTTAGAATTATCTATAATATGTGCACCTTTTGGAACTACTAAAGGTGAGTTTTTTCTAACCATATCTTGTCTATCTCTCAATTTAATTTCCTTTAAAATTTCGGCGTATATAGACTTTTCACCCAAATCAATCAACTGTTTATGTCTTCTTTTAGCCCTAACAGCAGGGTTTACTTCTATAAATAGCTTGAGATCAGCATTTTTGAAAACAACAGAACCAATATCTCTCCCATCAATAACAAACCCCTTTTTCTTTGTTTTCTGTTTTGTATGAAAAATTTGTTGTTTATTTACATGAATTCTAACAAAATTAATTTTTGCAATTATAGATGATATTTTTCCAATATGCTCGTTTCTTAAATTATTATTATTTCTTAGAGAAAAATTATTATTTTTGATTATTGTTTGTTTTATTTGATCTAGTTTGTTTAAATTGATTTTATTATCAATTAATAATTTTGCAGTTTTTCTATATAAAAGGCCTGAATCTATGTGAATAAAATTATACTTTTTAGCAATATATTTTGCAATACGTCCCTTGCCAGATCCTGCAGGCCCATCAACAGTAATTAAAATTTTTTTCAAATTAAATTGCCACCAGCTCTATTAAATTGTTCTTTAAAAGATGGAAAACTAGTATTTATCGAATCTGATTCATTGATTTGAAGCTTTCCAATTTTTGATCCTAATACAGCAAAAGACATTGCTATTCTGTGATCAAAATCTGTTCTTATTGCAGAATTTATAATTTGTTTATTTTTTGTAGGATCAATGAATAGATCATTATCTTTAATTTTACTATAATACCCACATCTGTTTAAATTATCATTTATTAATTCTAGTCTATCACTTTCTTTTATCCTTAATTCATCTAAACCTTTAAAATAACTAGGCGAATTTGCTTGCGATGCTGCAATGGACAAGATTGGGAATTCATCTATCATTAACTTAGCCATTTGTTCATCTAACTCACATCCATTCAGTTCTGAAGATTTTACATTTATGTCCGCAACAATTTCACCAGCTCTATTTTTTTGATTAAATATGTTTATGTTTGCACCCATCTTTTCTAGAGCAATTAAGAATCCGTTTCTTGTTGGATTAATATTTATATTTTCTAGAGTGATATTTGAATTTTTGTTTATTAATGCTGCAACAATGAAAAATGAACTGCTTGATAAATCGGCAGGAACATCAATATTTTTTGGAGTAAGTTTTTTTTTACCATTTATTATAATTTCAGAAGAATTCCCATTTTTTTTTGTTTCAATATCAGCACCAAATGTTTCAAGCATTATCTCAGTATGATCTCTCGTAATATGTTTTTCATTAATATAACTAGTTCCTTCTGTATTTAATGCCGCTAATATTAAACCTGATTTAATTTGAGCTGATGGTATGTCAATTTCTATTTTGCAATTATTTAAAATTTTACCCTTGATATGTAATGGTAATTTTCCATTTTGACTTATAATCTCAGCACCCATTTCAGATAAAGGATTTGTAATTCTTTTCATTGGTCTTGACGAGAGGGACTTATCTCCAGTTAAAACTGATTCAAAATTCTGAGAAGATAATAAACCTGTTAATAATCTCGCACTCGTGCCAGAATTTCCAAGATATATCTCTTTGTCGGGCTTTTTAAGAGACCCTAAACCTTTTCCATTTATAATTATTTTTTTGTTTTCTTCTCTTATTTCAACACCCATTTCTTTAAACGCATGCATAGTGCGAAGAACATCATCTGATTTTAAAATATTTGAAATTTCACAAATACCGGTTGAAATCGAGGGAATTATAATTGATCTATGCGATATTGATTTGTCACCTGGAATTTTAACAGACCCATTAATTCCACTCTTAGTTTGTTCACTGAACATAATTAAATAGAAAAATTACTACCAAGATAAAATTTCTTTATCCTGTCGTCTGAGATGGCTTCACTAGGATTCCCGCTGAAAAAAATCATTCCTTCGTTTACAATATAAACTTTATCCACTATTTTTAATGTTTCTCTTACGTTATGATCTGTAATCAAAACACCAATATTTTTTTGTTTTAATTTTTTTATTATAATTTTTATTTCTTCAATTGAGACTGGATCAATTCCAGTCAAAGGCTCATCAAGAAGAAGGTACTTTGGTCTTGAGGCTAATGTTCTTGCAATTTCTAATCTACGCCTTTCACCTCCTGAAAGAACTATTGATTTAGATTTTCTGACATGATTAATATCAAATTCGTTTAGCAAGGTTTGCAATATTATATTTTGCTTGTTTTGATCTTTTTCTACAATTTCAATTATTGCTAGCAAGTTATCTTCAACATTCATGCCTCTAAAAATTGATGGTTCTTGTGGCAAATAACTAATACCTTGAAGTCCTCTTGAATAAATAGGCATTTTAGAAATTTCAACCTTATCTAAAATGATTGAACCGGTATCTGGCTTTACTAAACCTACAATCATATAAAATGTTGTAGTTTTTCCTGCACCATTTGGGCCAAGTAAGCCAACAATTTCACCTCTATTTATTGATATACTTATATCTCTAACAACTTTTTTATTTCCATAGGATTTGGAAATTTTATTTACCATTAATCCATCATCTAAAAGTTGAAATTTATTCATTTGAGTTTTTAATTGTAACCTTTACTTTGGAAGTGTTATCCGATTTTACTTTATATGAATTTTTAATAGTATCAAAATAACCATAATCACCAGTAATTATTTCTTGCCCTTTTACAATTTTTACTTTTGAAAACAATTCAATAATGTTTGTTTGATCATCATATACAGCTTTTTTTGCATTCATCTCAAGATTTTCAGTATTAATCGTTAGTAAATTCTCATCCTCTACATTAAGTTTTTTTATTTGCTTTTTGCCATCAAATTCTGCAAAAACTCCACTTATGTATTCACTATATATATCTAATTCATCATTTCGAAGATTAGAATTAACACCGTTTAATTCAAAGGTGCCTAACAAATTATTTACTTTAATTGATCCATCTGAGCTCATTTTTGTTTCTTGTAAATTTAGAAATGAATCTTTTCCACGAACAATTATTTCCTCTGATTTGATGTTAATATTAATTTCATCACCTTCTCCAGTAACGCCATATTTTATAGCATTTAAAGTCGAGCTACCTTTTGTTTCAAGAGAAGTAATATCATATAAATCAATTTCAAAATTTGCTTTTACTCTATCTGAGGTTATTTCAAAATCATCTGAAGTAATTTTTACGTTTTTTTTTAATAAATAGTATTTTTCATTTTGAAATACTTCAATCCCATCATCTGTGGTAATCTCAGTTTCACCTATCCCTCTCGCTATTCCAGAAACAGCATATGATATCAAAACAACAGAAAAAATTATTATATTCACAATATTCATTTTATTTTTAAAATTGTTTGTCCTTTAAAATTAATTATATTACCATTTTCAGTTATATCAAAGCCCGCTGATATTATAGAAGTATTTTTGGATGAGAATTTTGATATGTTTTCACTTGTCGCTACAAAATTTTTTCTGTCAAAAATAACATTATCAGATATTAACTGAAAATCTTTAGATTGAAATTTAACATTATCTTCTAAAAGAATCTTTTCTTCGCTTAAAAAATTTCCATTTGTTGCTGTAATAAATATTTCACTTTCTTTGCCACTTATAGAAAATTTTGGTTTAACTATATCTGATTTATTTGTTGTTATATTATTTATGATTGTAATTGATTTTTCATTATTTAAAAAAATAAAAATAAAAATAAATAAGATTAAAAATATAAGAAAAGAAGTAAAAATAATTAGTTGTTTTTTATTTATTGTAAGTAAAAAATTCAATTTAACTACTCAGCCTTAATAAATCATGAATATGAATAATGCCAACAGGTTTATTTTTTTCACATATAAATAAACTAGTAATCTTTTTGCTGTTCATCAAATTTAAAGCTTCCCCAACAAGCATATCTTTGTTTCCTGTTGAGGGATATTTTGTCATAAGGTTCAATGCTTTAAGATTAAAAAGATTGTCATTCATATTTCTTCTCAAATCACCGTCTGTAATTATTCCTATTAATTTTTTATTATTATTTACTACCCCAACACACCCAAAACTTTTTTTTGTCATTGTTAATAATGCTTTTGTCATCTTTTCATTTTCTTTTGACAATGGTAGAGCGCTACCAGTATGCATTATTTCATCAACCCTTTTTAAATCCTTACCTAAATTTCCTCCAGGATGAAAACTTTTAAATTGACTACTTTTAAAACCTTTGAGCTCTAAAAGTGACATTGCCATACAATCCCCTATTACTAACATTACTGTGGTTGAGCTTGTGGGGGCAAGATTATGAGGACAAGCTTCAATTGGTTTTTTATAAACTATCCCAACTGTTGAGTTTTTATATAATGAACTTTTTGCATTACTTGAAATACTCACTAAAGGTATATCAAATCTTTTAGAGTAACTTATTATATTATTTAATTCAGAGGTTTCCCCTGAGTTAGAGATTGCTAGAATACAATCATTTTTTGTAATTCCTCCCAGATCACCATGACTTGCTTCTGTTGCATGAATTAAATATGATGGTGTTCCAGTCGAAGCTAATGTAGCTGAAATTTTATTTCCAATATGAGCACTTTTTCCAACACCAGTAACTATTACTCTGCCTTTAACTTTACTAAGAAGAATAACAGCTTTATAAAAGTTATTATTAAAAATTTTTGATAAATTTTTTAACTCTTTTATTTCTGTAGAGAGAGTTTTTTTTGCCCTGTTAATAATTTTGGATTTGTTCATTTTAATGCTTAAATATATCTACATCATGCCAACCATGCAAATCTAGATCAGTTCGATAGCTTATAAATTCAAAACAAGCATTAGCGATTTGTGTTCTTTTTTCTCTCTTCAGCATAATATCTAATTTATTTTTTATTTTATGAAGATGCAACACATCAGTTGCTGCATATTTTTTTTGATCTTTAGATAGTTTTCCACCCCAATCTGATGATTGTTCTGCTTTTGAAATTGTTTCATTCAATAATTCTTTACAAAGATCCTTGTATCCGTGTTTATCAGTATAAGTTCTAACAAGCTTGGATGCAATTTTTGTGCAATAAATATTCTTCATGTCTATTTTGAAAGCATGTTTTATAATAGCAACATCAAATCTAGCGTAATGAAAAATCTTTGTAATTTTATTATTTTTAAGTAGCTTTATAAGATTTTTTGGTTTTTTTCTTAAATCTAATATTTTAACCAAATGACAAGTTCTATTTCCTGATGAAATTTGTATCAAGCACAGCTTATCTCTTGAAGGATTTAATCCCATAGTTTCCGTATCAATTGCAATAATATCCCCTAAATCTATATTTTCAGGTAAATCATTTTCGTAGTATTTTATTTTCATTTGCAATTTATTTGTTCTTTATTTCAAATAATTAAGTTGTTATAGCATCAAATTCTATAAAAATCATGAAATCAATAATTATATTTGGTGGCTCTGGATACGTAGGAAGAAATCTAATTAGAAGGTTTGCAAAAGAGGGTCACAAAGTTATTGTTCCTTATCAAAAACAAACCAATGAGGCCAACTTAAGACTTCTTGGTTCAGTTGGTCAAATTGTTCCTTTTCACTTTACTTCAATACAAAATCCAAAACTGCTGACGCTTTTAAATAATACTGATATCTGTATTAATTTAAAAACTTCATGGTCTTCAAATAAATCAGAATTAACAAGGTCCATTTTTGATTTTAATTCTGAATTAATAAATGAGTTAAAGCAATCAACTTCAATTAAAAGATTCATTTTTTTCTCTGGTCTAGGTACCGAAAATAGATCTACTTTTCGTAATGAAATCATTTCAAAAACAGAAGATCAAATATTAAAAAAATTACAGAATTCTTTAGTAATTAGGCCAAGTGTTATTTTAGGCAATAATGATAAATTTTTATCAAATCTCTTACCAATTTTTAAAATGTCTTTTTTTATTCCATTATTTGGTAATGGAAGTAAAAAATTTCAGCCAGTTTTAATCGATGATGTTGTAGAATTTGTATCTAAAACAATTGAAAAGACCAGTATTGATAAACAGCTTTTTGAATTAGCGGGACCTGAAATTTTTACCTATAAAGAATTTTATAGTTACATCGCTGATGCTTTAAATAAAAAAAGAGTTTTTGTTCCTTCTCCTATGTTAATTATGAAACCAGTAGTTGCCATAGCTGAAAAATTACCTTTTTTTCCTATAAATTCAGAACAATTATCGCTTTTTGAAACAGATAATATCCTAAAAAACAAAGAATCTGACTTTGATTACTTTGCAATATCCCCAAAAAGAGTTATTTCAGCTATTAAAAAATCGTTGTAAAACTTAGAAATTTTGAAAATCAGTATCATAACGGTACTAAATTTGTAATTTTTGTATTTATTTTTACTTGCATATTCGTTATGTGCATGTTTCTTTAAATATTAGTATCAAAAATGTACAAATGTTAAAATTTACCTCAATAAATAAAGAAAATCCTAGTAAAGTTGAATCTAAGGTAAGATCAAAAAATTTTGATGAAATTTACGCAAATTTTGCCAAACAAAAGGCAGAAGAACAAGCTTCTCGTTGTTCTCAATGTGGAGTTCCTTTTTGTCAGGTTCACTGTCCTCTTCACAATAATATTCCTGACTGGTTAAAGCTTACAGCAGAAAACAGATTAGAGGAAGCTTATCAAGTTGCTAGCTCAACTAACAACATGCCTGAAATATGTGGGAGGATATGTCCGCAAGATCGATTATGCGAAGGTAATTGTGTTATCGAGCAATCAGGCCATGGTACTGTAACAATTGGTTCAATTGAAAAATACATTACCGACACAGCTTGGGATAAAGGATGGATAAAAAAAATTGAACCAACTATTAATAGAGATCAAACTGTTGGAGTGATTGGTGCTGGTCCAGCAGGTTTAGCAGCAGCTGAGGAATTAAGAAAACTTGGTTATAACATTACAATTTACGATAGGTATGACAGGGCAGGAGGACTGCTTATTTATGGAATACCAAATTTTAAATTAGAGAAAGAAATTGTTACTAGAAGAACTAAACTTTTAGAAGATAGTGGAGTTGAATTTAAGTTAAATTTTAATGTTGGTGAAGATAAAACTTTTGATGAGTTAAGAAAAATTCATGATGCAATTGTTATTGCTACTGGCGTTTATAAATCAAGAGATATTAATCTTAACGAACAAAATTTTTCAAATGTAGTTCCTGCTTTAAAATATTTAACAGCAAGCAATAAAGTTGGATTAAAAGATAAGGTTGAAGAATTTGATAGTGGATTACTTAATGCAAATAATAAAGATGTTGTCGTCGTAGGTGGGGGTGATACAGCGATGGATTGTGTTAGGACTGCTGTTAGACAGGGAGCTAAAACAGTGAAATGTCTTTACCGTAGAGATAAAAATAATATGCCTGGCTCTCAAAGAGAAGTTGAAAATGCTATTGAAGAGGGTGTTGATTTTAAATGGCTAACACTTCCAACACTTTACCAAGGAAATGATAAATTAGAAGAAGTAAAAATCGTAAAAATGGAACTTGGTTCTCCAGATGAAAGTGGTCGAAGAAAACCTGAGATTAAAGAAAATAGTGAAGAGATTTTAAAATCAGACTTGGTTATTGAGGCTCTTGGTTTTGAGCCAGAAAATCTACCAGTGATGTTTAATGAATCCTCTCTTAATGTAACGAAGTGGGGCACACTTAAAGTAGACTATAAAAATTTAATGACATCTCTTGATGGTGTTTTTGCTGCGGGTGATATTGTCAGGGGAGCAAGTTTAGTTGTCTGGGGCATTAAAGATGGAAGAGATGTTGCAGTTCATATTCACCAATTCTTAAACAAGAATATAGAAAACAATAAAAGAGTTGTTAATGAGTAATTTTAAACAAAATTGGCTTAAAAATAAGAAAATCCTTGAAGAAAATCATGTTTATAGCGAATTAGATGAACATTCCTCTTGTGGTGTTGGATTGATAGCATCGCTTGATGGAAGTCACAAACGTGAAATCGTTGAAATGGGTGTTCAGGCTCTTAAGGTTTTATATCATCGAGGAGCTGTTGATGCTGATGGTAAGACTGGTGATGGAGCTGGTATACAATTAAGTATACCGCAAGAATTTTTTAAAGAAAAAATAGAGCGAACTGGTAACAAACCTAATGATCTTCCATTTGCAGTGGGAATGATTTTTTTACCAAGAACTGATTTTGCTGCTCAAGAAAAATCAAGAACTATAGTTGAGTCAGAAATAATTAGAGAAGGTCTAAAGATATATGGATGGCGTCATGTTCCAATCAATTCTTCAATCATTGGAGATAAAGCCAAAACAACAAGACCAGAAATAGAGCAAATACTAATTGGTAATGATAAAATTGAAGATGAAAAAGAGTTTGATAATTTACTTTATATTATTCGAAGAAGAATTGAGAAACAAATAAGGAAAAGTAATATTAATAATTTTTATATCTGTTCACTGTCCTGCCAATCAATTGTCTATAAAGGAATGTTCCTAGCAGAACAGTTATCAAATTTTTATCCTGATATTCAAAAAGAAAAATTTGTTTCACGATTTGCAGTTTATCATCAACGATATTCGACAAATACTTTTCCTACTTGGTCTTTGGCACAACCATTTCGTGTCATTGCACACAATGGTGAAATCAATACTCTTAAAGGAAATAAAAATTGGATGTCTGCACATGAACCAAGATTAGCTCATAAGAATTTTGGTACATCGATAGAAGATTTAAAACCTGTTATCGATGATGATGCCTCTGATTCAGCGGCACTTGATTCTACTATTGAACTTTTAGTTAAATCAAACAAGTCTTTACCAATGGCGAAAATTTTGACCATACCAGAGGCTTGGTCGCATCGAAGAGACTTTTCACAAAAATTGAAAAAATTATATGCCTACGCCACAGCTGTTATGGAGGCATGGGATGGTCCTGCTGCCATATGTGGTGCGCATGACGAGTGGGCAATTGCAGGTATGGACAGAAATGGACTTCGACCCATAAGATATACACTAACATCAGAATATTTGATTGCAGGTTCAGAGACAGGAATGGTTATTTTGCCTGAGAGTGAAATTATTGAAAAAGGTCGTGTAGGTCCTGGTCAAATGATTGCAATAAACTTTAAAGAAAAAAAATTTTATTCTGATATTGAAATTAAAAAATATTTATCAGAGATTAAACCCTTTGGTAAATGGACCAAAAATATTACACATATCGATAAATTAGTAAAATCTGTTGATGAAGAATTAAGAGAGATTGACTCTAATGATCTAAGAAAAAGAATGTCATCATTTGATTGGTCAATGGAGGACATTGAACTCATACTTCATCCAATGATTATGGAACAAA
>JBJKYR010000055.1:0-27863 GCA_045560945.1 Alphaproteobacteria bacterium
GATTGTTATTTTAGGATGAAAAAATGAAAATCGGAGCAGTAGGACTAGGAAACAGAATAGCACACGTTTATCATGAATTATCTCAAATTAATAAAGATGCAGAATTAATTGCGTATGTTGATCCTCTACCAATAGGTAGGGAATATGCAGAAAAAAATGAATTTTTTCCAAGAAAAGCATATGCCACATTAAATGAAATGTTATCTAATGAAAAATTAGATCTTCTAATGATAGGGTCTCCAAACCATCTTCATCTAGAGCATATAAAAATTGGACTCAATTCAGGTATTAAAATATTTGCAGAAAAACCAATTGTTGTTAATGAAAATCAATCTTTTGAATTAGCAAAGTTGCTAGGTGAGTTTGGCCAAGATCAAGTCTTGGTAGGTTTGGTTTTGAGATATTCCCAGCATGCTAGATCAGTTAGAGATTTAATAAATAAAAATGTTTTGGGCAATATTGTTTCTATTGAAGCTTCAGAACATATTATGCCGTGGCACGGTGGTTTTTTTATGCGTAATTGGCGTCGAAAAGAAAAATTTTCTGGTGGGTTTATGTTAGAGAAGTGTTGTCATGATATAGATTTTTATAACATGATAGCAGGATGTAAAGTTAAAAGAGTTGCAAGTTTTGGAGGCAGAAGTTCATTTATTCCTAAAAATAAACCAAAAGAAAATTTAGAAGAATTTTCAAAATATAATTTGTTTGGATGGGAGGCAAAAGAAAATGTATTTGATAGTGATGCTGATATTGTCGATCATCAGGTAGCAATAATTGAATATGAAAATGGAGCGACTTTAGCTTTTCACACAAACATGCGCGTACCCGATGAGTTTAGACGCTTTGCTGTAATGGGAACTAATGGAATGGTAGAAGGTGATTTTGTTCGTGGTTTTTTGAAAGCACATGATCAACAAAATAATATTATTTTAGATGAAGATTATGGTGCAGCGTTTGGAATGGTGAAAGGTCATTACGGTGCAGATCATCTTATGTTAAAAGATATTAACCAACATTTAACCAATTCTGATAAAATAAATTTACCAGTAGGTGTCAAAGATTGTATTGAAGCAGGTGTTGTTGCTATGAAGTTAGATGAATCAAGAAAGACAGGTAAAATTATTGATTTAACATCTAGTTGGGATAGGTTAGACAAGGAAATGAAAAAGTAATGAATAAAAAACTAAGATCTTTTAATTCTCCTACATTTTTAGCTTACGCACTAATAGCTCCTGCAGCCATTTATATTTTGTTAATTGTTGCATGGCCAGTTCTTGAAACAATAAGATTATCTTTTACAAACTCTAGCTTAGCTGGAGAGGATTATGTTGGTTTTGAAAATTATGAAAAAATGCTCTCAAGTAAAAAATTTAATAAAATTGTTATAAGAACTTTTGTTTGGATGTTTTTCTCAGTAAGTTTGAAGTTAATTATCGGATTAATTGGAGCAATTTTTTATATTGAATGCTAACTTAAAAGGCCGATTTATGTTTAGGGTTTTAATAATGCCTCCATGGGTTGTTCCAATTGCAATAGGTATGCTTGGGTGGCTTTGGCTTTATAATGGGTATTTTGGTATTATTGCAGGTGTAGGAATGCATACAGGAATTTTGGATGGACCCTTTGGTTTTCTTGCATACAAGCAAAGCGCATTTATTTCTACAATTGTAGCTGACGTATGGGTTGGCACCCCTATGGTAACAGTTTTTTTCTTAGCAGCAATGCAAGGAGTTCCTAGAGATTTATATGAAGCCGCTTATTGTGATGGTGCTTCCAGATGGGACAGATTTTTTAAAATTACACTTCCCCAAATTACACCTGTTATTATTACTATGTCTATATTATCAGCAATATGGACTTTCAATTCTTTTGAAATAATTTGGATATTGACTGAAGGAGGACCAAGAGGTGCAACAACCACTTTAATTATTGATACTTATAAGCAGGCATTAGGTAACTATAAGTTTGGAAGAGGTGCAGCTAGAGCAGTTGTTGTAATGATTTTATTAACTTTATTTGCAGGTTTTTATCTAGCTCTTCTAGCCAGAATTAATAAGAAGATTTCACATGGATAGATATACATTTTTAGAAAAGTTTTTTATTTATTCGGCAATCTTTATTTTTATGACCTTTATTCTTTTGCCTTTTGTAGAGATGTTTTATGCATCTCTTCGACCCTTAGACCATTTATTTAGATCACCCTATCAATTCTATTCAGATGATTTATCATTCTGGGCTTACAGCGAAATGTGGAACACGGTACCTATGTTAGGACGGTATATATTTAATAGCTTTTTCTTAGCATCATCTGTAGCAATTTTAACTTTACTTTTTGTTATTCCTGCAGCTTATTCATATGCGCGATTTAATTTTCCTTTTAAAAATTCTTCTTTGTATATTTTATTGGCGATTAATATGTTTTCTGGGGCTGTTTTATTAATCCCTTTATATAAAGTACTAAGAACATTTGGACTTTTAAACAGTTATCAAGCGATGATTGTTCCTGGTGTAGCTTTTTTAATCCCTACATCAATATGGTTATTAAAATCTTATTTTGAAAAAATACCTGTAGATCTTGAAGAGGCAGCTTTTGTTGACGGCGCTTCAAGAGTACAAATCCTTCGTCACATTATTGCACCTCTTAGCACACCTGGTTTGGTAGTAGTTGGTATCTATGCATTCATCGGCGCTTATGCTCAACAATTTTTATTTGCTATCACTTTTAACCAAAAGAAAGAATACATGCCAATACCATCAGGACTATATGAGTTTATTGGATATCAAAGTGTCAAATGGAATGAAATGATGGCAGCATCATTAGTTGGCATAGCTCCCGTATTGATTTTATTTATATTTTTACAAAAATATATTGTGGAAGGATTAACTGCTGGAGCAGTTAAAAACTAGATTGAATAAATATAAACTTTACGAAAAAATAATTTTATATTTTTCAATTACAATTTTTTTAATCTTTATATTACTTCCTTTTGTTGAAATGTTTTATGCATCTCTTCGCCCATTAGATCATTTATTTAGATCACCTTATCAATTTTTTTCTGATGACCTATCTTTCTGGGCTTACAGAGAAATGTGGAACACAGTACCAATGCTTCCAAGATATATATTCAATAGTTTTTTTCTTGCTTCAGTTACTTCTTTAATTACTCTTTTATTTGTTATTCCCGCTGCTTATTCTTATGCAAGATTTAATTTTCCTTTTAAAAATTCTTCTTTGTATATTTTATTGGCAATTAACATGTTTTCTGGGGCAGTGCTGCTTATTCCTTTATATAAAGTTCTCAGAACTTTTGGATTACTAAATACATATCAAGCAATGATAGTTCCTGGAGTTGCTTTTTTAATTCCAACTGCTATTTGGCTATTAAAATCTTATTTTGAAAAAATACCTATAGATCTTGAAGAGGCAGCTTTTGTTGACGGCGCTTCAAGAGTTCAAATTTTAAGACATATTATAGCGCCATTAAGCACACCAGGATTAGTTGTTGTGGGAATTTATGCATTCATCGGTGCATATGCTCAACAATTCTTATTCGCTATCACATTCAACCAAAAGAAAGAATACATGCCAATTCCATCCGGATTATATGAATTTATTGGTTATACTACGGTAAAATGGAATGAAATGATGGCTGCATCTCTTGTAGGAATAGCCCCTGTTTTAATTGTCTTTTTATTTCTTCAAAAATATATTGTGGAAGGATTAACCTCAGGAGCGGTAAAAAACTAGCCTTAAACAGTAAAACAACCTTGAACCATATTACTACTTAATGTTAAGTGTTTTGTAAATAATGGAGGAAATATGAATTTAAAAAAACTATCTTCATTTCTTATAATTTCAATATTTTCACTTACTGGTTTTAAATCTTTTGCAGCTGATGTGCATGGGGTTTTTTGTGGTAGTGATCTTAGACCTAATTACGTAGAAATAGCTGATGAGTATATGAAAAACAATCCTGGTGTTAATGTAACATTAGAGGCTGTTCCTTGGGGTACTTGTCAGGATAAAGTAATAAATCTTGCAATTGCAGGAGATCCAGTTGCATTTTCTTATGTAGGTTCAAGAACTTTAAAAGGTCTTGCAGAGAATGGACATATTTTAGAAACAAATATTCCTGCTTCTCAACAAGCGATGTATCAACCAGGTATTTTGAATACAGTTACGCATATGGGCAAAACTTGGGGTTTCCCTCACGCGTTTTCAACTAAAGCTCTTTTCATGAATTGTGGTTTACTAGAGCAAGCAGGTGTTGCTTGTGAAGGGCCTCAAACATGGGATGAATTGTATTCAATGGCAGAAGCTGTGACAAATAATGTTGCTGGAGTTGCTGGTATTGGTTTAGCAGGTAAAGATTTTGATAATACAATGCACCAATTCTTAAACTATCTCTATAGTAATGGAGGGCAAGTTATTGATCCTTTAACTAATGAGATAACTCTTGATTCATCTAATACAGTTCAAGCTCTAGAATTTTATGGAAAACTTGCTAACGTAGCTCAAGAAGGTCCATTAGCTTGGGAGAGATCTCAACTTACTGAACTTTTCAATGATGAAAAAATTGCAATGTACATTAATGGCCCTTGGGGAAGAGGTCAGCATAAGGAAGGATTAAATGTAAGTACAGTTAGAATTCCTGCTGGACCACAAGGTAGTCAAGGCACTCTACTAATCACAGATAGTATTGCTGTTTTCAACAATACTGGCGTTGAAGATCATGCAATGGCATTAGCAAGTATAATTTCATCAGGTGATTCTCAATACAGCTTAGATACTGATTGGGGTTTAACTCCAATTATGCAGTATCCTCAAATTGGAGCAGTAGCACCATACAATGAAGATTATTGGATGATGTTTATTGATGCAATCGGTGATGGAGGACCTGAGCCACTATTTGTTGATTACAAAGCATTCCAAGCTGTTATGAACTCAATGATTCAAGGAGCAATTCTTGAAGAAGGAGATCCTGCAGATTTAGTTGCTGAAGCAGCTGAAGAATTGGAAGAATATAAGTAAAATCTTTTAATTATGCTGGGGTTTTTAACCCCAGCAAATATCTCACAAAAGTATGAGCAGTCTAAGTAAAAAATATTTATCTATAATTAGTAAAATTTTAGACAAAATCTCAGATGAAGAAGAAAAGAAAATTACAGATTGTGCAAAGATCATTGCAGACTCATATAAAAAAGGAGGTCAGTTATATATTTTTGGAACTGGACATTCTCGACTTTTAGGCGAAGAAGCTTTTCATAGAGCAGGTGGCTTTGCTGCAGCTTGTCCTATAAGAGATGATAATCTTACTTTTAAAAAAGGTGCAAAAAAAGCAACTTCATTAGAAAGAACTCCAAATGTTGCTAGAAAAGCTCTTAATAAATATAATATTACAAAAAAAGATATTTTAATGATTGTATCAAACTCTGGAGTCAATCACGCCCCAGTAGAAGCTGCAATAATAGCTAAAGATAAGAACATTAAAACTATTGCTCTAACATCTGTTAAATATTCAAAAAAGGCCCCACTTTCAAAACTTAATAAGAAATTATATGAAATAGTAGATATTTTTATAGATAATAAAATTCCCCCTGGCGATACAGTTATAAGTGTGAACAAATTTAGTGTTGGTCCTGTATCTACAATAACAGGATCTTTCATTTTAAATACCATATTAATTGAAGTAGCATCAATGTTAAAAACTGAAAAAATTTTTCCTTTTTATATTAGTTCAAATATGCCTAACGCAACTAAAAATAATACTAAACTTGAAAACAAATTTAGAAAACAAAACCCGCATTTATAATATGTTAGTTTAAAAAAAATTTTAATCAATATTTAGGATTAATTATAAGGAATAATATGAGTAAAATTTCAGGCACTATAGTTAACTATGATTCAACTTTTCAAGCTGAAATTGAGTTTGATAAATCAATACATAAAATAAATAAAACCAATCAACTCAATAATAAAAATATTATTATACCTGGTTTTATTGACCTTCATTGTCATGGGGGTGGTGGGTTTGATACAATGGATGGTAAAGATGCAATAGAGCAGATGTCTAAATATCATTTATCAAAAGGAACAACTTCTTTGCTACCTACAACTTGGACGAGTACTTATGATCATACTTTAAAATCACTTACTGAATTTAATTCATTGATTAATGAAAGTTCAAATATCTTAGGTGTACATTTAGAAGGTCCCTTTATAAATCCTAATAAACTTGGTGCTCAGCCACCTAGAACCTTATTACCATCTAAAGAATTTATTGAAGGAATTTTAAAATTAGCACCAATTAAAACAATTACACTAGCCCCAGAATTAGATGGAATGAGTGATTTTATAGCTTTTTTAATTGAAAAAAACATCAATATTCAATTTGGTCATTCACTTGCAGACAGTGATTGTTGTGAAAAATATATGAATAAATACAAAGTAAGTTTTACCCATTTATATAATGCTATGTCAGCTAATAATCATAGAAAACCAGGAGTTCTGTCTGCAGCTCTATTAAAAGGTAAATTTGCTGAAATTATTTGTGATATGAATCATGTTAGTAAAGAGTCTATTCTAATAGCAAAAAAATGTATTCCAAATTTGTATGCAATAACTGACTCAATAAGTGCATGTGGATTAAGCAACGGAGACTATAAATTTGCTGAAGCAGATATTACTAAGACTGATAAAAAAGTTGTAATGAAAGAATCAGGCACTTTGGCAGGGAGTATAGTTAATATGTATGAAACTTTTTTAAATTTATTAAAAATAAATTTACCTATAGAAGATGTTGTAAAAATGACAAGTTTTTCAGCAGCAAAATATTTAAATGATGATACTATCGGCTATATAAAAGAGGGTTATAGATCAAATTTTTTAGTTTTAGATCAAGATTTAAATATTGAAAAAATTTTTTTAAATGGACATTTAGTTAATGACTAATTCTTTAGTCTTAAATGAAGCACTCAGCATACCAAGTGTTATAGGTAAATTTGCTTTTAGTGATAAAAATCCATATCAGGAAATAACTGATTTGATTAATCAAAAAAAAATAAAATATATTGTTACTATTGCTAGAGGAACTTCAGATTGTGCCGCATTATATAGCTCTTATATTTTTGCAAAATATCTAGGATTGCCATCTTACAGTATGCCACCATCAATTATTACTTTGGAAAAATCAAAATTTAATTTTTCAGAAGCTTTAGTTATTGTTATTAGTCAATCAGGTAAAAGTAATGATTTAATTGAGTGTGAAAAAAAATCACAAGAATTTGGAGCCATTACTATGTTAATATCTAATAATGAAAACAGCCCTATTATTAATTCTGCTAATTATTTCTTTAATATGTTTGCAGGTGTAGAAAAAAGTGTTGCTGCTACTAAATCATTTGTACAAACTTTATTAATATTAAAAAAACTAGTTTTTATTTGCCAAGGAAAACATAAAATTAATGATAATATAAAAATATTGAGTGATACGCTTTTGAAGGATGCAAATAATCAATGGAGTATTGATCTAGTAGATAATAGTATTAATTCAGGTTTTATACTTGGAAGAGGCGTTGGTTTCGCACTTTCCAACGAAATGTCTTTAAAATTCAAGGAATTATGTCAAGAAATGATAGAGCCTTTTAGTAGTGCAGAAGTGATGCATGGACCAAAAAGTCTTATTCAAGATACATTTAAACTTTTTACTTTAAGCATGAATGATAAAAGTGGTTTAACTGTTCAAAATGACAGTAATGAAATTACAAAATATACAAAACTGGTCTATAATATTTCTTCAGCTAAAGACCAAAGTAAAAATTTTTACTTTCCTCCAAATCAAATTACAGAATTTGACTCGATAGTTATAATGTCAAAATTTTATCCATGGATTGTTCGCTATACTCAAAATAAAGGACTTGATCCAGATAAGCCTCGTTATTTAACTAAAGTTACTCAAACTTTTTAATATTTTGGAAAACTTTGACATAGTCCTAGTTGGTGCTGGTTCAGCAGGGTGTATTGTAGCTAATCAGATAATTAATAGTACTAATTATAAAGTATTGTTAATAGAGGCTGGACCAAGTGATAACAACTTAACTATCCAAGTACCTCTTGGTTATGGAATGACTTTTTATCATAAAAAAATGAATTGGAATTTTTATTCAGAAATTCAAAAAAATTTACATAATCGAGAAATTTATTATCCACGTGGTAAGGTTTTAGGAGGTTCAGGCTCTATTAATGCCATGATCTATGCAAGAGGCTTGCGCTCTGATTTTGAAAATTGGGATTTAAGTAAAGATTGGTCATGGGAGAATATTAAAACAACATATAATAAAATAGAATTTGCTGTTAATAATAAGACAAAAAGATTACCTTCTAATAAAATTCCTGTAAATGATATTAGCAAACAACATCATCCAATTCTAAAGAATTTTTTTGATGCATCTAATGATTTTAATTTTACTTTTAATAAACAACTTAAAAGCTCAATTGAAAATCAAGTAGGTAATTATAATGTTAATATATTTAAAGGTTTTAGAACTTCATCATCTAAAGTATTTTTAAAACCAATAAAAAGCCATCCTAATTTAACTATTTTTACTAAAACAGAAGTTCTAAAATTAAATTACAAAAATAAAAAAATAGTAAGCTTAGATATTAAGCATAAAAATAAAATAATTTCTGTGAAACCTAAGATTGGAACCATACTTTCTAGTGGCTCCATTATGACACCTTATCTGTTATTAAAATCAGGGATAGGAAATGCAAGTGATTTAAAAGAATTGAATTTACCAGTTAATTTACATAGCGCTCATGTTGGTAAAAATTTTCAAGATCATTTAGGCTTAGATTATTTATATAAAACATTCGCTGCGACCTTAAATAAAGATTTAGGTACTTGGGGTGGAAGAATAAAATCAGTTTTAAAATATCTCTATAATAGGACTGGACCACTTTCCTTAAGTTTAAACCAAGGTGGAGGATATATTAATTGGAATTCTCTTGATCCATATCCTAATATTCAACTATATTTTAATCCATTAACGTATTCAGTTTCATATAAAAATAGAAGACCTTTACTTAATACTGATAAATTTAATGGTTTTATTATTGGCTTTAATTCATGCAGACCTAAAAGTTTAGGTGAAGTAAAACTAAAGTCATTTAAAGATGGTTATCTGCCAAGTATCAATCCAAATTATTTAAGCGATGAAAGAGATATTCATGATTTGTATGAAATATTTGATTTTATAAGAAAATTTTCTACGAATAAAAACATAAGCAATATAATTAAATCTCCAGTTAACATTGATCCTCTAATTGCTACAGATCATGAATTGCTTAATCACTTTAAGTCTAATGCGACAACGATTTACCACCCATGCGGAACATGCAGAATGAGTAAAGATATTGGTACGGGCGTTGTATCTGATAAATTAAAAGTTCACGGTTTAGATAATCTATGGATAGTTGATGCTTCAATTATGCCAAATATTACTTCAGGCAATATTAATGCACCTGTTATGATGTTATCACATTTATCTAGCAAAATTATTTTAGAAGAATTAAAACGAAAATATCAATGAAAATTACAAAATTAGAAACTTTTACCAAACCATTTGTTAGTTTTGTTAAAACAACTTTAGAAGATGGCTCTGAAGGTTATGGTCAAATGTCTACATATCATGCAGATATCACAGCACAAATATTTCATAAACAAGTTGCACCTTGGGTTTTAGGTAAATTGTGGACTGATTTTAATGATCTAGAAAATTTAGTTTTAGAAAAAGAACATAAATTTCCAGGCTCATATCTATTAAGAGCAATTGCTGGTCTGGATACCGCGCTATGGGATTTAAAAGGTAAATTAGAAAATAAACCTGTTACAACTTTGATTGGTGGGAATTCTGGAAGTCTAAAAGTATATGGCTCATCAATGAAAAGAGATATTAGTGCTAATGATGAAGCTGAGCGTTTTAAAAAATTATTTCAGGAAAAAAAAATAGATGCCTTTAAATTTAGAATAGGTGCTGAGTGTGGAAGAGGACTGGATGAATGGGAAGGTAGAACAGAAGATATTGTTAAAACAATAAATAAATCACTTGATAGTTCTGTAAAAAAATTAGTTGATGCAAATAGTTGTTTTTCATCCACTCAAGCAATTGAAGTTGGTAAACTTCTTGAAGATAATAATGTGACACATTTTGAAGAGCCATGTCCGTATTGGGAGCCGGGACAAACAAAAGAAGTCACAAATGCACTTTCAATTGATGTTACTGGAGGTGAGCAAGATTGTGACATTCGAATATGGAGAGATATGGTAGAGAGAAAAATTGTAAATATTTTTCAACCTGATGTAATGTATCTTGGTGGATTGACAAGAACTCTTCAAGTTGCAAAAATAATTGAAGAGGGAGGTTTTATATGTACTCCTCATGCTGCAAATTTATCATTAGTAACCATGTGTACGATGCATTTATTAAAAGCTATACCTAATGCTGGTCCATATTTAGAACTTTCTATTGAAGGTGAGGATTATTATCCATGGCAAAAAGATCTATTTTTGAATAATCCTTTTGCAGTAGAAAATGGCTGTGTAACTGTTACAGATCAGCCTGGATGGGGAATAAATATTAACCCAGAATGGCTCAATAGTGCTGATTACCATGTTTCAGAAATTAATTAAGTATTTACTTTAATCAAAACTAAAAATATACTCTTATAAAGGAGTAATTATGGCAACTTATGAATGTCAATCTTGTGGTATGTCAGTTAATGCAACATGTGCTAAATGTAATGAACCACTTATGAATGATATATTAATCAAAGATGATGGGTCCGAGGTACAAATTTCAAAATGTCCAACTGGACACGGAAAAATTAAGTCACCAATGTGCTGTGGATCAGATATGACTTGTTCAATAAGCTAGAATAAGAATTTATTAATTTTTTCATTTACAACTTTTGATTGTTCAATAGTTGCGCCATGCTTTGCATCTTTAATAATATATAAATCACTATTTTTGATTTCTTTACTAATTCCCTCACTCATTAAAGGCGTTGAGCCAACTTCATTTTCTCCTGTCATGATTAAAGTTGGCATTTTAAAATTACTATAATTAATGGAGTATTTGTCAGAGTTTACAAAGATCTTGTATGCAGGCAAAAAATCTTTATCTTTTTTTTTCTCTAAAAGATTATAAAAAAAATTATAAACTTGAGGGTTATTCTTTAAATAACTTTCTGAAAACCATCTATTGATTGAATCGTTAGTTATACTTTTGCCATTAAGTGCTTCGGAATATCTTTTTTGGACTGTTTCAATTTGTTTATCTGATCTTTTATAGACACTTCCAATTAAAACTAATTTATTTACTTTATTATAAAATTTCTCTGTAAAATGTTGCGCAATAAGTGCTCCAATTGAAAATCCAACAATATTAATTTTATCTAATTGTAATTCATTAATTAAATGTAATAGCTGATTACTATAAATATCAAAACTCAAATCTGTGAAACCTCCACTTGATTGACCGTGATTAAGAAGATCATAAAATAAAATTGATTGATCATGAAAGTATTTTTTCTGAGGATACCACATCGTATTGTCCAAACCTACTCCGTGAATAAAGATAGTGGTCAAAGAATTCCTTATTTCATTAAGCTCATAATAATTTCCATGAGAGTCTGTGTATTTTTTTAAGTTCATTTAGATCGATGTTTAAAAGAATCTTTGCGAAAACTATAAAGAGCTTTTGGATCAACATCGATATTAATAATAGCAGGTTTATCACAAATCAAAGCATCAGATACTGCTTGTTTTAAATCCTGCAGTTGACTGACATGATAACCTTTAGCGCCATAGATTTCTGCAAGTTTATGGAAAGGGGGGCTTTTAATATCAGCACCAATATATCTTTCATTGTAAAAATCTCTTTGGTAGGCTTTTTCTGCACCCCATGATTTGTTATTCATAATCATTGTAATGGTATTAATTTTATGATGAACGGCAGTTGATAATTCAGATACGGTCATTCCAAATCCACCGTCCCCCATTAAACTAAATACAGGTGAATTTGGTTTTGCTAATTTGATACCTAGGCCAGCTGCAAATGAAAAACCAACTAACCCAAAATCTAAAGGTGTAAAAAGTGATTTAGGTTCATAAAAATTAAATTCATCAGTCGCTTGAAGACATAAAGTACCTGCATCTAGTGTTATTGATGAATTTTTTGGGATTAAATTTCTTAATTCCTTAAATAATCCGGATGGTTGAATAATTTTTGAATTTACATCCGCTTTTTCATCTCTTTCTTTATAAAAGTTTATTTTTTCTTTTAAAAATTTTTGGGTCCAATTTTCATTATTAATTTTTAAATCCTTATCTTTTATAAACAAAATTAAGTTGTCTAAAAATATTTTGACATCATTTTCAATTCCTACTTCAACTGGAAAATAACGACCAATTGCAATAGGATCTATATCAACTTGAACAATTTTTGCAGATTGAGAAATATTATCATAGGAATAAAAGGTTGAATTAAATCCAAGCCTTGTCCCCATAGCTAGAATTAAATCTGCATTTTTTACAAGGGAAGAAGCTATTTTATTACCTCTTGGTCCCATTTGTCCACTATACAGAGGATATTCAAAAGAAATAACATCTCCATGACCAGCAGAAGAAACAACAGGTATATTTAATTTTTTTGAAAGTAAAATTACCTCATCTTGAGTTTGGGAATTTTTAATACCGGCACCACAAATAATAACAGGTTTTGATGAAACTTTAATTAAAGAAAAAATTCTTTCTAAATCATTTTGATTTATTTCTGAATTCTCAATTTTATCCTCAATTTTAAAAGATTCAAATTTTTCTGTTCCTGCAAGTACATCACGAGGAATGTTCACATGAACAGGCCCCCATTTCCCATGAGTTGTTAGATTTAATGCTTTATTTAAATCCATGGTTAAGGATTTAGTATCTTTAATAGAAAATGTTTTTTTTGTAATAGGTTCAAATAATTTTTGTTGATCAACTTCTTGAAATGAATCTTTGCCTTGATGTTCAGAGGCGATTGCTCCAGCTATAGACAATAAAGGGGAGAAAGCAGCTTTTGCTTGAGCAACACCTGTCACAAGATTCGTTGCACCAGGACCATTTTGACCTGCTATGATAACACCAGGGCTCCCTGATGCTCTAGCAAATGCATCCGCCATATGTGTTCCGGTGCGCTCATCTCTTACATCAATAAAAGTTAAATCTTGCTCATCATAAAGGGCATCAAAGAGCTCCATTGTAGCAGATCCAATCAAGCCAAAAACATACTTAATATTATGGGCTTTGAGACATTCAACAACAGCCTTACCACCCGAAATAGGGAGGTGATTTTTTTCACTCATTATGATGCAGCTTTAATCTTACTTTTTGCTTTACTTTTAAAATGAGGAATTATTTTCTTAGTAAATAATTCTATACTCTTCATACAATCTTCATGTTTAACACCAGGAAAATTTGACCAAACTTTTAAATTTTGTAAATTTAATTCTGTTTGCATCTCTTCAATTTTATTTATGATGTAATCAACAGTTCCAAACAACATATTTCTTTCATGTAAAAAATCATATGAAAGTAAATCTAATTTATGATCTGTTTTAGGTAGTTCTTCACCTGGATTCATATGAGTTCCAAGCCCTCTCCAGTGACAAACCCAACGCATATAATTAACCATTTGCTCTCCAGCTTTTTCTTTTGCTTCTTCCATACTATCAGCAACAAACATATCTCTTACAACACTAATACCTTCTCCTAGTTCAACGTGTCGCTTTTCCTTTTCTGATTTAGCATTTTTATAAATTTCGAAACGTTTTTTTAGAGATTGAATTGGAGGTATCCACATTATAATACTTATGTCGTTCTTTGCCGCCCATTCAATAGAACTTGGACTATCAACTACTTGCCATAAGGGAGGATGAGGTTTTTGAACTGGTTGCGGAACAATATTTATTTTTTCCAAAATTTTTGTATCTAAATTCATAAATTCAGAACTAGGTGGGCTCATATCGTGCTCCCACTCAAAATTAGGTGCAGGATAAGTATAAAATTCTCCTTCATGTTGAAAAAATTTTTCAGTCCAAGCTTTTTTTATAATAGTAAGAGTTTCTTCAAATAATCTAAAATTCTTAGCTTGATCTTTCATGTCTGCATCAGCATTCATATTTAATGCTTCTCTTCCATAAATACCTCGCCCAACACCCGCTTCAACTCTGCCATTAGATAATTGATCTAATAAAGCTATATCTTCAGCAGCTCTAATTGGATTCCAAAAAGTGATGATTGAAGCAGCTTGGCCAATTCGAATATTTTTTGTTCTAGCTGCAATATCTGAACTCAATAAAATTGGATTAGGACAAATCTCCATACCTTCGTGACTGAAATGATGTTCAGAAAACCATATGGAATCCCAGTTATTTTGATCACAGTATGTTGCGATCTCTCTGATCTCTTCTAAAATTTGATTATATGTTTTTTTATTTCCCCAGTTAGTTGAGTTGCAGAAATAGCCAATTTTCATAATACCTCCCAATATGAAGGCGACCTATCCCACTTCCGTATGATGACGACGAGTTATGTATCGCTATATAATTCGTATTATAAATTTATAAAATTTCAATAAAAAACGTCCAAATCTAAAAAAAAAATGTAAAAACTATACTCATTTATGATTAAAAATATTATTTTTGATTTTGATGGAGTGATTGTAGATAGTGAGATTTTAGTAGCTAAAGCTTTCGCTAAATATATGAGAAAATATGGCATTGAAATAGATGTAAAAGAATTTGCAAATTTTGCAGGTAAAAAAACAGTTCAAGTAATAGGCATTTTATCACAAAAATATTCAATTAAAGATCAAGAAAAATTTTTTACTGATATTATGGAAATAGCTTCATATATATATAAAAATGAATTAACTGCTGTTGAAGGAGTTTGTAACTTTTTATATAACACAAAGCTTAGCTTATATATCGGATCTAATAGTACTAAAAATAGAATAATATCTGGATTGCATAAAGTGGAATTAAATAAGTATTTTAAACCTGAGAAAATATATTCATTTGATCTTGTAGGAAAAGCCAAACCTGATCCTGATATTTATTTAAAAGCAATTGTAGATAATAATCTTAATAAAAATGAAACTATAATTCTCGAAGATAGTGTAGTAGGTGTTAAAGCAGGTGTTAATGCAGGTATTAAGGTAATTGGACTTACAGCAGGAGGTCACTGGCATGACAGTAGAGATGAACAAGAATTGCTTGATGTTGGGGCATTTACTGTTACAGATGATTATTTAAAAGTGCAAGAAATAATAGAAAGCAATTAATATGGGACCAGCAGTTAAAGGAAATCCTCTTATTATATATGTTATCTTACTTGTTGTATCTTATGTCATAGGGGAATTCATAATACCAAAGTACGAATTATTAAATTTATTGAATTTAATTGGGGTAATAGGATTAATTATAAGTTTAGCTATTTTTTTCACCTCTTTAAATTTATTCAATTCATATAAAGAAAACCCTACACCTCAGGCCAATACGAAACGTGTAATAAAGACAGGAATTTTTGCATACTGCAGAAACCCTATGTATTTAGCCTTTATCTCTTTTCATTTTAGTATGTTTTTAACTTTTGAAAATGTAGCAAATCTTTTAAGTGCTGTTGGTCTATTTATTTGGATTAATCATTATGTCATTCCTATTGAAGAGAACTACTTGCGGGAAAAATTTGGAGATGAATATGATAGATATTTACTGGCTGTAAAAAAATGGATGTTGTTTTAATTTAATGAAATTTACTAATTTTAAATAATAATTTTTTTATTTTTTGGTTAATATCTATTTTTATTAATATATCTGATTGATTTGGCATGGTTAGCATCATCCATTTGGTTAACTTTTCATAATGTTGAATAAATTCTTGTAATTTTACTTTGTTCATGAAATTTTTATTATTAGATTTAGATGCATTGTTTTTTTCTTGCATATACCTCCATTCAAGAACATATTTAAAAGAAGGTGCTTTAATATATATTTTTTTATCAAATAAAGAAAAAACACTTTTATACTCATTTCTTAAAAGAGAGTTATAGTATTTTCTCCAGTTTGTATTTTTATCATAGGTATTTTCTAAACTATTAATATTTTTTAATAGGTATTTATTAGCAATTGGAGCAGAGCCACAACACCAGCCTTCTAATAATAATATCTGTGCATTATTGATAACTTTTCTTTTTTTTGAAATATCATCTTTTAATTTATTGAATAAAGGGGTGCTAATTGGAAAATTCTGATTTTGAAATTGATTTATATGATATTTTAGCGCTTTAATATCATGTGTGCCTGGTACACCACGTGTCAGGAGAAGTGGATGTATTTTTTTTGATAACTTTAATCTTTGTTTTTTACTTAAATAATAATCATCAATACTTAGCAACATTACCTTTTTTTTATAAAATTTTTCAATAACTAATTTTAATAATTTGCCCAAGGTAGATTTACCAGAACCCTGAGATCCAGAGAGGATAAATTTATTATTCTTAGAGTGATAAAGATTGTTGATTATTGGAATAATATACTTTGATATATATTTTTTTGTGAAATATTTATTCGTTAGTTTCTTTAACTCTTTTTGAATAAATATATCGATATTAATCTTCATAAATATAATGAATTTTCGTAATTATTAATTTATACAACAATTTTAGTTATATGAAATTTCTTTTTGATCTAGGTGGTGTATTTTTTGATTGGGATCCAAATCATTTTTTTAAGGATATTTTTGATACATCTGATGAAAGAAAGTACTTTTTAACTGAAGTATGTAATGATGAATGGAATGTTAAACAAGATGCAGGTAGAACTATAGCAGAAGCGGAGTCTGAATTAATTCCTAAATTTCCTCAATATGAGAAACAAATTAAAATGTATTACAAGTATCATCGTAAAATGCTTAAAGGCACATTTGATGAATCTATAAAGGTATTAAAAAAACTAAAAAAACAAAATTACGAATGTTTTGTTTTATCTAATTGGTCAGCAGAAACTTTTGTTGGGATGACTGACGATTATCCTTTTTTACAATTATTTGATGGACTGCTTATTTCTGGTGAGGATAAATTAATGAAACCAGATTCAGCTATTTACGAGTTAGCAATCAATCGCTTTAATTTAAATCCTAATGAAACTGTATTTATTGATGATAAACTGGAAAATATTCAAGCAGCAAAAAATTTAAAAATACTTACTATTCATCTCACTGATCCGAATAAAATTGAATATGAGATAAATAAATTTTTAAATTAATTTTATGAATGCCGATAAACAAATGTATGATATTTTTATTATTGGTGGTGGTATTAATGGGGCAGGTATAGCTAGAGACGCCGCAGGTAGAGGATTAAAAGTTTTTTTGGCTGAAAAAAATAAAGTAGGGTCTGCAACTTCCTCATGGTCTTCAAAATTAATACACGGTGGATTAAGATATCTAGAAAATTATGAGTTTAAACTTGTCAGAGAGTCACTGAAAGAACGAGAAGTGATTAATAAAATTGCACCAAAAATTACCAAACCCATACCTTTTATAATTCCACATACAAAAAAATTAAGATCAAAGTTACTAATTAGGCTAGGTTTATTTTTATATGATAATCTTGGAGGTAAAACAAAAATACCTAAGTCATCAAAAATAGATTTCAATAAAAAATTCACAAATATTTTACTATCTCATTATAAAGTTGGCTTTCAATATTATGATGTGCAGGTTGATGATAAAAAACTTGTTGAGATAAATATAAATGATGCAAAAAAATTAGGTGCAACTGTTATAGAAAATAGAAAAGTTATAAATGCAAACAGATTAAAGGAAGGTTGGGAAATTACCCTTGATAATAATGAAGTAGTAAAATCTAAAATATTAATAAATGCAGCTGGTCCTTGGATAAATGAAATCGTAAATAACGTGATTAAAGTTAATTCAAATAAATCAATTAGATTAGTAAGAGGCAGTCATATAATTATTAAAAAATTGTATGAAGAAGAAGTAGCATTTACTTTACAGAATGATGACAGCAGAATAGTTTTCGTAATCCCTTATAGAAATGAATATTCTCTTATTGGCACTACTGAAGTAGATGTTAATACTCCTGATAAACCAAAAATATCTAATGAAGAAAAAATATACTTGATAAATACAATCAATAATCATTTTGTTAAACAAATTTCTCAGGAAGATATTGTGGATACTTATTCGGGTATCAGACCTTTAATTGAAGATTTTAAGGAAGCTACAAGAGTAACAAGAGATTATGTTTTTGATTTAAATCTTGAAAATCACAAATCTCCCTTGCTTAATATATATGGCGGTAAGCTTACAACGTATAGAAAATTATCAGAAAAAGTGATGGAAGAATTATCTCCTTACCTACCTAATACAAAAACAAAAAATTGGACGGCTTCTACAAAAATATAACAAGCATTCCTCGTGCACGACCTTCTCTTTTACAAGAGCAGAGAAGTTTACAAGAGGAATACTTCTTATAGGAGGAAATAATATGAAACTCTCTGCTCATTATTATTATAAATTATTATTAATTATTAACTAGTTTGTTCCAAAACGCTTTTGAAAATGCCTCATTTTATGAGGCATTAATCATTTTCGATTCTACTATTTAAAAGCTTGCTTTGAGCTATCAAATAAATGACAACGAGAAGCTGAAAAACCAACTTTAACTGTATCGCCAACTTTAATATTTGAGTCACCCTCTGTTTCAACAACTAGAGGCTCACCTTCTTTTTCAAGATAAAGGAAAGTTCCCGATCCTAGTTTTTCAACAACAAATACTTTACTTTCCCAACTTCCATCACCATCCTGATTAACAATTAGATGTTCAGGTCGGATACCTAGTTCTACTGCATCACCTGCGGAGGCTGAAGCTGAAGTTTTCGGAATACTGATTTTAGAAGACCCCATTAAATCTACTTCAGTCTTATCATTACTTTTACTTGTTATTTTAGTAGAAATAAAATTCATTTTAGGAGATCCAATAAAACCTCCTACAAATAGATTATTTGGATCATTGTAAAGATCCATAGGTGATCCTTTTTGTGAAACGATACCTTCATCAAGAACGACAATATCATTTGCGAGTGTCATTGCTTCTGTTTGATCATGTGTTACATAAATCATTGTAGCATTAAGTTGATCATGCAGTTTAGCTAATTCAACACGCATTTGCACACGAAGTGCTGCATCTAGGTTTGATAATGGCTCATCAAATAAGAATACTTTTGGTTTACGAGTTATAGCTCTGCCAATAGCAACCCTTTGTCTTTGTCCACCTGATAATTGTTTAGGCTTTCTATGCAAGTAATCTTCAATCTGAAGTATTCTTGCTGCTTCTTGAACACGTTCATTAATTTCATCTTTTGATCTTTTCTCTAACTTTAGACCAAATGCCATGTTGTCGAACACTGTCATGTGTGGGTATAAGGCATACGATTGGAAAACCATTGCAATGTTTCTTTGTTTTGGTGGTAGATCATTAACTACCTGACCATCAATCGAAATAGTTCCAGAATTAATATCTTCTAATCCTGCAATCATTCTAAGCATAGTTGATTTACCACAACCTGATGGTCCAACTAAAACTGTAAAAGATTGACTTTTTATATCAAGAGATACGTCCTTAATAACATGGACATCTCCATAGTACTTATTAACTGTATTAATATTTATATCTGCCACTTCATCCTCCTTTGAGCGATCTTTCAAGCGTTAAAGATATTTTTTAGGGGAATATAAGATTAATTGCAAGGGCTATTTTAGATATTCAAGATATTCATTTTGAAATTCTAGCATTGCATTTAATAGTTTTTCTGCTGATTTAGCATTATCTACAACTGGATCAGCTAACATTGCTAAATATGCGCTATGTTTAGATTTATTTAGAACTGCATCAGTTGTTAATTGTATAGTTCCTGTCTGATTGTTAAGCAGTGTCCCAAACGTAGATGGATAATTTTTAAGTTCAGTTCCTGATACTCCTTCTTTATTTAATATACCTGGAACCTCAACAACAATCCCATTTGGGATCTGTGAAATATAATTTTTATTAGGAACATTAACAGCGGACTCTTCGATATTACTGTCATTTAATATCGCTTCTATAATAGGCACTATCCTTTCTTGGTTTTTTGATTCTTCTGCATCAAAAAACTGATTATATGAAGAGTCATCTTCATAAAATGAAAGACACCTTTTTTTATAGTTATCATAAAAATCAATGATACCTTCATGATCAGCAACACTGTAAGCCCATTGTAAGTATTCTCCAAGGTGACTGTCTGTTGTGATAGGTAAATAACCATATTGTTTATATAATTCAAAGAACACACCTCTTTCTGCTCCTGGTTTAGATGGATGACCTTCATGTTCATTTACAAGCTTGGAATAATAATCATAAAATTTTTGTTTAATAATAGGATAACCATCTTTTCCAGTATCTTTATATTTTACTTCAAGAAGAATACTAAAATGATTTAAACCACCAGCTTTGATTTCTATATTAGAAAAATCTGTCTCCATGATTGATGGCAATTGGCGTTCCATAGATTCAATTTCATGACACAAACCTGTAAATTTTAAATCTGGATATTTTGTTGTAACTGCATGACAAATTCTTTGCATAGGATTTGAATAATTAAATACAAATGCATCGGGGCAAATTTGCATAATATCATCACAGATTTCGATAATAACAGGAGCTATTCTTAGAGAATGAAATAATCCACCTGGACCTCCGTTTTCTCCATATATTTGTTTAATACCGTATTGAAGTGGCAGTTTCCAATCTTGATCCCAAAGGTCAAATCTTTTACCTATTTCAATAGATATAATACAAAAAGTAGCATCTTTTAAAGCTTCTTTTCTATTAGTTGTTGCAACAATGGTAAAATTTGCTCTAAGTTTTTCTTTATACTTGTTAGCAATTTCTGCAGTTTTAATTAAAGTTTTTGCATTAATGTCATGTAACACAATTGTTGAACCTTCTAAAAGTTTTGATTTAAAAATATCACTTATGGTACCTAGGCCAAAATTTGTACTACCAGCTCCAATTAAAACTATTTTATTCATTTCTATCCTTTCACTGAACCTGCAACGAGGCCTCTTATAAAGTATCTTTGTAAAGCAAAAAATATAAATAATGGGATTGTCATTGATACAAATGCGCCCGTTGTTAATATTTCCCAGTTTTCACCTCTTGATCCTAAAAGCTCTTTTAGTTTAGCTGTCAAAATAATTTCACTTGGCACCTGGTCTAAAAATACTAATCCAACTAATAAATCATTCCAACACCATAGAAATTGTAAAATAAAAATGGAAGCAAATGCTGGAATAGATAAAGGCAAAATTATTTTTAAAAAAATATCATAATGTGATGCGCCATCAACTTTTGCTGCTTCCATCATTTCATTAGGTAAAGATTTAAGAAAATTTCTTAATAAAAATGTTGTTGAAGCTAGGCCAAATCCTGTGTGAGCCATCCAAACTCCAGGATATGATTTGGCTGCAACTCCAAATAGAGCTCCAAAATCATTATAAATAGTAAGAATAGGTATTAAAGACATTTGTAAGGGAACAACAAGTGAAGCAATAATTATTGCCAGCAAGGTATCTCTTCCAAAAAATTTCATCCAAGTGAGCGCGTAAGCAAAAAATGAACAAATTATTAAAGGTATCAAGGTTGATGGTAGTGCAACAGCCAAGGTATTTATAAAAGCTCTGCCAATACCTTCTTTAAATAAAACTTCTTTATAATTATCAAAAGTAAAAGAAGGGGGGCTTAATGAGGTTGTAAAAATCCTCTTTCCTTTCTTTTTTTTAAATTCAGTTAATGATTTCCATAAATAATTTCCATTTTCATCAATCGTAACTTTACTTGTGTCTTTAAAAATTGCTACTTCACCAATTTCAAATTCATTAATTTTTTTTGATGTTATTCCAAAATTTTGAATTTTCTTTCCTGTATTATTTTCAAATAATTTTCCTTTGATTACAAAATAATCGCCTTCTTGTGTTTGTGATGCCATTCCTGACATTCGATAAATTTCGTTTATTTCTGTAGTCGTTAATGAAGTCCACCATCCACTAATAGCTAACAGATCTTTATCTCTTAATGAGCTTATAAAAAGACCAAAGGTTGGAATTATCCAAATAATTACAAACAAAAGTAATAATAATTGAGATAAAAAAGAAGTGTAAGTAATTTTTTTCATTAAATTTTTTGTTCCTGTCTATGTTTATACAAATTCCACGCTAAGATCGGAATTACACCAATCATTATTACTATAGCTAAAACACTTCCTCTTCCTGAGTCCCCACCTCCTCTAAACATCCAATCGTACATTAAATTTGCTAATACTCCTGTTTGCCACTCACCATTTGTCATCGCAAAAATTATATCAAAAATTCTTAGAACAATTATTGTAATTAAAGTCCAGATTACTAAAATTGTTTGTTCAAGATATGGAATAATTATTGAAAAAAAAATTTTTAATTCACTTGCTCCGTCAATTCTTGATGCTTCAATCATTTCTTTAGGTATACTTCTAAGAGCAGCACTAAAAATTACTAAAGCTAAACCAGTTTGAATCCAAATCATAATAGCCATTAAGAAAACGTTATTCCATAAAGGAATAGTTAACCATGCTTGTGGCTCATATCCAAAAGATACAATAATTGCATTTAATAGGCCAATCTGGGTATCGCCTGGACCTCTATATTCATAAATAAATTTCCATATTACTCCTGCTCCCACGAAAGAAATTGCCATAGGCATAAAAATGATAGATTTTGCAATTGATCCCCACCAAATACGATCAGCTAGATTTGCAATTACTAATCCAAAAAAAGTACTTAGAGTTGGAACAATAAGTAGCCAGCTTAAATTATTTAAGATACTTCTTTTGAACTCAGGATCATTTATAGCCCACTTATAATTATATAATCCAACAAATTCTCTTCCAAACTTATCATAAAAACTTAGTCTTACTGTTTCGAAAACTGGATATAAAATAAAAATAAATAAAACAATAAACGCAGGTAGGATAAAAATTATCACTCTTAATGAATTTTCAAATTTATATCTGTTTTTAGATCTTTGATCATATTTATCTAAAATAAAATTTGAAATATGGAAATATGATATAAAAAATAAAATTCCCAAAAAAACAATAAAGGTTAAATTAAGTAAGTTCATTGAAAATTAGATATATAAAAAAAAACAGGCGAACAAGTAATTTGTTCGCCTGTTATATGGAGGTATATTATTTAATAGCGTCCCAACTAGCTTGAATGCCGTCAGCTACTTCTTTAGCAGATTTACCATTGGTATAATCAACCATACCTGTCCAGAAGCTACCTGCGCCAATTGCACCAGGCATTAAATCTGAAGCATCAAATCTAAAGGTTGTAGCACCAGTCAAAATTTCCCCAAGCTTTCTAAAAGTGTCACTTGCGTATTTACTACCATCAACACCCTTATGAGGAGTTAAAAAACCACCTTTAGCCATCCAATACTCATGTGGTTCTGGATGCATTAAGAATCTAATAAATTCTAATGTAGCTGGATTATCATTAGTAGCACCTACTAAAGTTCCCGCACCAAGAACAGGAGTTCCTAGATCTTTTGTAGAAAAAGCTGGGAAGTAAAAAAAATCATAATCAACACCAGCTTCTACTCCTTCAGGGAAAAAAGCAGGAATAAAACTAGCTTGACGATGCATCATACACTCTGCAGGAGAAGTAAATAACCCATTAGGAGCGTCTCTAAAATCTGTTGTAGCAACTGCTTTAGATCCACCATTTACATAACTATCATTCAAAGCAAATGATCCAAAGACATCCATAGCTTCAAGAACTCTAGGGTCATTGAAAGGCATTTCATTTGATACCCACATATCATATACATCTGGTGTGTGAGTTCTAAGCATAATATCTTCCATCCAGTCAGTAGCAGGCCAGCCTGTAGCAGCACCTGATCCAAGACCTATGCACCAAGGAGTATTGCCATCTGCAACCATTTGATCTGATAAAGCTATTAAATCTTCCATTGTAGCAGGAACTTCATATCCATTATCTTCAAAGTTGTCAGGAGAATACCAAACTAAACTTTTAACATTTGTTCTAAAGAAAATTGCATTAAATTGATCATTACCATTTTCATCTGCATAAGTTGAAAGGTCAATCCATGATTGACCAGCAGCATAGTTATCTAGAACCATTTGCTGTATATCATCTCCAAGTGGAACTAAACCACCCATTGCAGCTGCATTTGCGGCAAGTCCTGGTTGCGGAAATACAACTAAATCTGCGGCACTTCCTGCTTTAAGATCAATCATTACTTGTTGTTCAAAACTATCTGAACCACCGTATTCAAATGTAGCTCCAGTAGCTTTCTCAAAAATAGCACCAACTTCTCTCATTATTTCTTGCTCTGGAGAAAGCCAAGGGCCAAACATAACAACCTTTTGTCCACTTAGGTCTGGTCCAGTATAATGTCCTCCAGCAAAAGCCGAAAAGCTAAAAAATAAAGAAGTGAAAGAAGCTAACAAAATTTTAATTAATTTATTCATTGATTCCTCCATTTTTGTAATTATCATTTATAATTTACCAAAACGTTTTGGATGTCAATTAAATATATATTGTTTTATTTATAATATGTTAATAAATGATTTATTTTTTAATTTACTGAACTACATCTATCAAATGAATATTAAAGAACTTTCAAAGAAATTGGGTCTATCAATTACTACTGTTTCAAGAGCTTTAGGAGGATATTCTGATGTAAGCAAAAAAACAAAAGAAAGAGTAAAGAAATTTGCAAAAAAATATAAATATTCACCAAATTTAAATGCCAGTAGACTTGCTTCAAATAAGTCAAATACAGTAGGTTTTGTTCTACCTCTTTATGGTCTTAATTCAAACCAACTTAATCAAAGTTCTTTTTTTGAATTTATAGCTGGTATGTCTAAAAAATTAAATAATGAAAATATTCATTTTTTTATGTTTTTTGCAAATAATGCTGAAGAAGAAAAACAGGCATATAATAAATTAATTTTTGTTGAAAAAGTTACTAAAATTATACTTCACAATCTTAAAACTAATGATGATAGGATTAAACTTTTGACAAAGAATAAAATAAATTTTGTTACTTGGGGAAGAACAAAAGATTTAAAAAATTATTCTTGGGTTGATTTAGATAATCAGGGTAGCATAGAATTAATAATGAAAAATTTAGTTGAAAAAAATCATAAAAATATTTGTTATATAAATATTGCTGAAAATTATAACTTTGCTTATCAACGAAAGCAAGGTTACTTAAAATCATTAAAAAAATTAAATATTAAATATAATAACAAATATTACATTACTATTAAAAATGAAGAACCAACAAAAAGTGCAAATTTAATAAAAAATTTGTTAATTAAAAATAAAAAAATAACTGCAATAATTTGTTCCACTGAGTATACAGCTGTTGGTGCAATTAAGGCGTGTAATGAATTAAATAAAAAAATTGGAAAAGATATTTCTATTGTTACTTTCGATGGACCTGTGGTTGAGAGAATAACTACGCCTGCTTTATCTGCAATTGTACATCCAAGAGAACAACTTGGAATCAAGGCAGTTGAAATGCTATTATCAATGGATGGAAGCAATTATAAACACCAGCATTTTCTTGCCAAACCTCAATTAATAGACCGAGGAACCATACATAAAGTTTCAAAATAAATTAATTTAATATAAAGGTCATAAATAATAATTAAAAAATTGTAATAAGTTAAATATGAAATTAGCAATTATTGGCACTGGTTATGTTGGTTTAATCACAGGGATTTGTTTTGCTGAATTTGGATATAAAACAACTTGTATCGATAATGATGAAACAAGAGTTAATGATTTAAATAATTCTCAATGCCCTTTTTATGAGCCAGGTATTGATAACTTATTAAATAAACATTTAAATAAAACAAAACTTCTGAGTTTTTCTAACTCTTTATCTAAATCTGTCAATGATGCAGATATTATTTTTATAACTGTAGGAACTCCTTCTAAAAGACTGGAAAATGATGCAGACTTATCTTATGTTTGGAATGTTGCTGAAGAAATCAGTAAAAATATAAATAAATATTGCATAGTTGTAACTAAATCAACTGTTCCAGTTGGAACAACTAGGCAAGTAAAGAATATTATTTCAAAAAGAATCAATGAAAAAAATTTTGATGTAGTATCTAACCCAGAATTTTTGCGTGAAGGTTCAGCTATAAATGATTTTATGCGTCCTGACAGAGTTATAATTGGTTGCGACAACAAAAAATCAGAAGACATAATGAAAGAGCTTTACAGACCTTTATATCTTATTGAAACACCCGTAATCTCAACAACTATAGAATCTTCTGAAGTTATTAAGTATGCTTCAAATAGTTTTCTTGCAACTAAAATTAGTTTTATAAACCAAGTTGCTGATCTGTGTGAAAAGGTAGGAGCTGATGTTCAGGATGTTGCAAAAGGAATGGGCATTGATAAACGTATAGGAAATAAATTTTTGCATGCTGGGCCAGGTTATGGTGGATCTTGTTTTCCAAAAGATGTTAAAGCATTCATAAGAACTGCTGAAAAAAATGATATTAATTTTTCTATTTTATCTGCTGCAGATAAGTTTAATGAAGATAGGATAAGTAAAATAACAAATTACATTTTATCTAAAGCTAGTTTAGTAAAAGGAGACCAAGTAAGCTTACTTGGTTTAAGTTTTAAGCCTAATACAGATGATATTAGAGATTCAACTTCCCTTAAAATTGCAAAATTGTTACAAAATAAAGGCATAATTATTAAATCGTATGATCCAGAGGCAATGGATAATGCTAAAATAGAAAATACTGAATTAATTTTATGTACCGATGCTTATGAAGCATGTAAAGATACTAAAGCTATTATAATCGGAACAGAGTGGAATGAATTTCGTGCTCTCGATTTTATAAAAATCAAAAGTACTAGTAGTAATATATTTATCTTTGATTTAAGAAATATATATAACGCTAAAGAATTAAGAGAAATAGGATTTCAATATTTTGGCACAGGAACATAATTACACAATACAAAATTTTGATAAAGAAGTCCTTCGTGAATATGATATTCGAGGAGTTGTAGGTGATAATATAAATGAAAATACAGCTTACACGATAGGAAGAACCTTTGGTTATATTGTTAAATCAAAATTAGGATCAAATACTATAGCAACTGGTTGCGATGGAAGACTAACATCGCCAAAACTTCATAATGCACTTTGTGAAGGTTTAAAAGATTCTGGTTCAAAAGTATTAAATATTGGAATGGGGCCAACTCCTATGACTTATTTTGCTCACTATCATTTAGATACTGATGCAGTAATAATGGTTACAGGCTCACATAATCCATCTGAATATAATGGTTTTAAAATGGTTTTGAATAAGACCTCATTTTTTGCAGAAGACATTAAAAGTCTTCAAAAATTAATTGATTATAACAAAATTGAATTGGAAGAAGGTAAAATAATTAATCAAGACATAACCATCAAATATATAGAAAGAAACCTGTTAAATATTAGTTTAAAAAAGAAACTGAAAATTGCTTGGGATCCTGGAAATGGCGCTATGGGAAAAGTTACTCGAGCAATAACTGAAAAATTAAATAACTCTGAAAACATTATTATTAATGAAGAAGTTGATGGAAATTTTCCCAATCATCATCCTGATCCCACAGTAC